>JBFHGP010000015.1:0-27211 GCA_041583035.1 Flavobacterium sp. | reverse complement strand
GTTTGACTGTTGCGATTGATTTTTTGTTTGGCTTTTTCGATATTTTTTAAAGTCCCCGAAAAATCATTTGACGCAAGAAATTGTCTTCTCGATAAAATAATTTCATCAAAACGGGCTTCTTTTTTGGTTAATAAATGTTGGATTGTATCTAGTTTTTGATTGGTAGATACCGAGGTAAAAGTTGTTTTGAGGGTGTCAATTTTTTGTTGTATGCTATCAATAAGGTTGTGGTATCGATTGATGTCTTGGTTTTGACCTGACAATATCGCGGTGCGAGAGATAGATTCAGAAGCCAAAACATCAGTGATGATATTACTCACCGCAAAAGTTTTGGAGGTTTCGGTAACAATTTCTTGATTAGGTACAGATATTTTGTTCATCTGATTGACAATGTACCACATCGCAGTAATCACGGCAATGGCCAGCACAATGTATCCCAAGGTGATTTTTCTTCGAACAGATTTAAAGTTACTCATACAACGATTTACAAAACATAAAGTTATAAAAAAACTCGACCATCGGTCGAGTTTTTGAGTAGATATTTTTATAGATTATCTCGCAATTCCTCTCGAGATAACGATTTTCTGAATTTCAGAAGTTCCTTCGTAAATCTGAGTAATTTTTGCATCGCGCATCATACGTTCTACGTGGTATTCGCTCACATAACCATTTCCGCCGTGTATTTGTACAGCTTCAACAGTTGTATCCATTGCTGTTTGCGACGCAAATAATTTTGCCATGGCACCAGAAATTGAGATATCTTCTCCATTGTCTTTTTCAGCAGCAGCTTTAAAGCACAACATACGTGCAGCGCTGATATTCACAGCCATATCAGCCAATTTGAAAGCAATCGCTTGGTGGTTAATAATTTCAGTTTTAAAAGCTTTGCGCTCTTTGGCATATTTCAAGGCCAATTCGTAAGCTCCTTGGGCGATACCCAACGCTTGCGAAGCAATACCTATACGTCCGCCATTCAATACATTCATGGCAAATGCAAAACCAAATCCGTCTTCGCCAATACGGTTTTCTTTAGGTACTTTCACATCAGTAAACATCAATGAATGGGTGTCTGATCCGCGGATGCCCATTTTCTTTTCTTTAGGACCTATTTCAAATCCTTCCCATCCTTTTTCTACGATAAAAGCATTGATGCCTTTGTGGCCTTTTTCAGGATGAGTGTGAGCAATCACCAAGTAAGTAGAAGCTGTGCTACCGTTGGTAATCCAGTTTTTGGTACCGTTCAATAGATAGTGGTCGCCCATGTCTACTGCAGTGGTTTTTTGCGAAGTAGCGTCAGACCCAGCTTCAGGTTCAGACAAGCAAAATGCTCCAATCACTTCGCCGGTAGCCAACGGCACTAAATATTTTTGTTTTTGCTCTTCAGAACAATATTTTTCCATTCCGGCACACACCAATGAGTTGTTTACAGACATCACTACTGCGGCAGAAGCATCAACCTTAGCAATTTCTTCCATCGCCAAAACGTAAGAAACACTATCTAGCCCCGACCCACCATATTTTGGGTCAACCATCATTCCTAAAAATCCAAGTTCGCCCATTTTTTTTACGGCGTCTGCAGGAAAAGTAGAGTTTTCGTCACGTTCAATCACTCCGGGTAACAATTCAGTTTGGGCAAAGTCGCGTGCCGCTTGCTGAATCATCGCTTGCTCTTCAGTTAATTTAAAATCCATTGATTATCTTGTTTTTAAAACTATTAATTTTGGCTCAAATATAGCAAAAAATCAAAAAATAACTTACTTTTAGTCAATGAAAAAACAAAAATACAAAGTGCTTGGTGTAATGTCTGGCACCTCTTTGGACGGGATTGATTGTGCGGTGGTCGAATTTTATTTTGAGCAAAACCGTTGGCAATACAAGTTGGTTTTTGGTCAAACGCTTGCTTATACAGACCAATGGGTCAAACGTTTACGTAATGCTATAAATCTGAATGATAGAGATTTACAATTGTTGAATATCGATTATACCAGTTTTTTGGCAGATCAGTTGAATGATTTTATTGAGGAGCACCAATTCACCGATTTGGATTTTATCGCCTCACATGGGCACACAGTTTTGCATCAACCGGCAGATGGTTTGACCTTGCAAATTGGCAATTTACCTTTGATGGCCGATTTGTTTGATATTCCTTTCGTTTGTGATTTTCGGGTGCAAGATGTTGCCTTGGGCGGACAAGGAGCGCCGCTGGTGCCTATTGGAGATAGATTGTTGTTTGGCGAATATGATTATTGCCTCAATTTGGGCGGATTTTCTAACATTTCGTATGAATTTGATAAACAGCGAATCGCTTTTGATATTTGCCCAGTCAATACATTGCTCAACCATTTTGCCCAAAAAGAAGGCTTGCCGTTTGATGAAGACGGAAAATTAGCACAGCAAGGCACGGTCAATAAAAATCTTTTGGAAGCGTTAAACAATTTAGATTTTTACCAAGAAAGTCATCCGAAATCACTTGGCATGGAGCAGGTCAATACCATATATTTGCCGCTTATACAATCTTTTGATTGTGCAAATTTGGCTATTTTGGCGACGCTCACAGAGCATATAGCTTATCAAATTGCTCAAGTGGTTGACAAAAAAGGTCGATTGTTGGTAACTGGCGGCGGCGCATTCAATAGTTTTTTGATAGCGCGTATGCGACATTATCTGCCAAACATAGACGTAGTCATAGGCGATCCCGCACTAACCGATTTTAAAGAAGCCATCATTTTTGCTTTTCTGGGTGTTTTGCGGATAGAAAATATCAACAATGTGTTGAGTAGTGTAACTGGCGCCAAACATGACCATTGCGCTGGTGTGGTTTTTGGTGGATAAATTTTTTATGATGACAAAATTATTTGTACTTAGCGGTTTGGGTGTTGATAAAAGAGTTTTTGATGAAATTAATTTTAAATCAGCAGACGTTAC
Organism: Flavobacterium sp.; assembly: GCA_041583035.1. Taxonomy (GTDB): domain Bacteria; phylum Bacteroidota; class Bacteroidia; order Flavobacteriales; family Flavobacteriaceae; genus Flavobacterium. Next base: position 24,286 of record JBFHGP010000015.1, on the reverse strand, counting down.
TTTTGTTGACTGTGAATAAACCACGAGAAATCGAAGTTATATTGGAAAAAGAATTACATAAATAAAAAACGAGCAGAAAATCATTGATTAACTGCTCGTTGGTGGGATGTGTTTATGGTATCAAACGCCTGTGCAAGCGTTTTCTTCTATGGGTAAATTTGTTTTTTTGATTGCACCAAATCCGCCACGTACATCAATATAGTTGTGGTAACCTCGGCCTTTGAGGATAGACGCTGCAATCATCGAACGGTATCCGCCAGCGCAGTGAATATATGTAGGCTCGGTAGTCGGAAATTCTTCCATTTGTTGATTGATGAAATCTAAAGGTAAATTTGGCACACCAGGCAAATGAGCATTGTTGTATTCTCCAGGTTTTCTCACATCTACAATCGTTGCTTTTTCATCAGTCAAACGAATTTCTGCCAATTCAGTAGCGTCAATTCTTTTGATTTTATCTACGTCAAAGCCTGCAGTTATCCAGGTGTCGATGCCTCCGTCCAAATAACCAAGAGTGTTGTCATAACCAACTCTCGACAATCGAGTAATGGTTTCTTTAGCTCTGCTTTCTGGTGCAACAATCAAAATCGGCTGATTGATATCGGTAATCAATGCGCCAACCCAAGGGGCAAAACCGCCATCGATACCTATAAATATTGAGCCCGGAATGTGTTGTTGAGCAAAGCTCTCGGCATCTCTAACATCCAAAATCAAAGCTTCTTGTGCAGCTTGTTTAAATTCGGTTGCGCTAAATGCTTTATTTTTTTGAATGATTTTTTCAACATCTTCATAACCTTCTTTGTTTAAACGAACATTTTCCGGGAAATAGGCTGGTGGTGGCATCAATCCGTCTGTCAATTCTTTTACAAATTCTTCAACGCTCATGTCTGCTCTCAGCGCATAATTGGTTTGCTTTTGCTCACCCAATGTACCTACAGTCTCTTTGCTAAGATTTTTCCCGCATGCCGACCCAGCGCCGTGTGCCGGATAAACAATCACGTCATCTGCCAATGGCATGATTTTGTCTCTGAGGCTATGAAAAAGCATTTCGGCCAATTGTTCTTGTGTCATATTGGTCGCTTTTTGAGCCAAGTCTGGACGGCCTACATCTCCTAAAAACAAAGTGTCACCGGTAAAAATTGCATGGTCTTTACCGTTTTCGTCTTTCAACAAATAAGTGGTGCTCTCCATGGTGTGGCCTGGTGTATGAATGGCGGTAATGGTAATTTTTCCTAGTTTAAAAATTTCGCCATCTTGGGCAATTTTTGACTCAAAAGTAGGTTTTGCTGTTGGGCCAAAAACAATGGGAGCCTGTGTTTTTTTGGACAAAGTTAAATGTCCGCTTACAAAATCTGCGTGAAAATGTGTTTCAAAGATATATTTGATAGTAGCTTTGTCAGCCGTAGCTTTTTGGATATAAGCATCGATTTCTCTCAACGGATCTATAATGGCAACTTCGCCGTCAGACTCGATATAATATGCACCTTGTGCTAAACAACCGGTATAAATTTGTTCTATTTTCATGGTTTTAAAATTTTAGTAAAAGTACGAATTTTGCCTTGTTTCTGAAAAGGTTAGACCGACAAATCAGACAAGTTTACCTCTTTTGCCAAAATAAAAATTGCCATTGCCAACACAAACCATCCAAATAATTGTTTGAGTAATTTGTCCGAAATTTTATTCGCCCAACGCAAGCCGATAAAAACTCCGCCGATAGATACGGTGGTGAAAATCAACACGGTAGTCCAGTCGATAGTTTGTACAAGTAAATCTCCAGTAAAGCCAATCAACGATTGTATCGCGACAATTGTGACCGATGTGCCAACGGCGGTTCGCATCGGCAAATGTGCAAAAAACACCAAGGTAGGCACAATCAAAAAACCTCCGCCAGCACCAACCATACCTGCAATCAGCCCGATCAGCAACCCTTGGATAGCCAATGGTACAAAGCTGGTTACAATGGCTTGTTCGCTATCGGTTTGTTTGCTTTTTGGCGTAATCATTTTTGAGGCTGCGGCTAGCATTACCAAGGCAAAAATAATCATGATAAAACTAGATTTGCTGATGGTGGTATTGTTTGACAAAGTGATTATTTCTGGGATAAGCGGTAGTAAATAGGTGCGGGTAAAAAACACCGCAAAAATAGAGGCTAGGCCAAAAGCAAAGACAATTTTGAAATTGACTTGTTGTTCGCGAATGTTTTTGATGCTGCCCGTTGTCGCCGATACACCAACGATAAACAGGGAGTAGGCGGTGGCCAAAACAGGTTCTATCCGCATGATGTAAACCAAGATGGGTACGGTGAGTATAGAGCCACCGCTACCCATCATTCCGATAGAAATACCGGCGAGTAGCGCCAAGAGGTAACCAAATATTTGATTGATGTCCATACGGCAAAGTTATCAATCGTTTTTCGTTTGTAGAAAAAAATGTACAGATTTATATTGTTGTCGAATAATATTTACCTTTGGTAAAAATACACAATCATGATTTTTTCTGTTGAGATTTTGGCACAACAAATGCAAGCGACCACTTATGGGACGTTGCAAGATATTGATATTTTGGACGTTTCTGTTGACAGTCGTTCGATGCAAAATAGGGCAGGTGTGCTGTTTTTTGCTTTGGTGGGCGAAAATCACAATGGACACGATTTTATAGAGCAGTTAATTGCTCAGAATGTAAGTTTTTTTGTGGTTGAACAATTGCCTAAAAAATTGCCAGAAAATTGTCTTTTTTTTGTGGTTGAAAATACCAGAAAAGCTTTGCAAGATTTTGCTGCTTATTACCGACAATTATACGATTTTCCGGTGATTGGTATTACAGGGAGCAACGGCAAAACGATTGTAAAAGAATGGATGAGTTTTTTGCTGACACCTTTTTATCGAGTAATCAAAAGTCCGAAAAGTTACAATTCGCAAGTTGGTGTTCCGCTTTCTGTTTTTGGCATCAATGCCCGACACAATTTGGGTATTTTTGAGGCCGGAATTTCTTTGCCACACGAAATGGAAAAGTTGGAAAAAATTATCCAGCCCAACATCGGGATTCTTACCTCGATAGGTTCGTCACACGATGAAGGTTTTTTGAATACCCAGCAAAAAATTAGCGAAAAAACAAAACTCTTTGCGCATTGTCAGACCATTATTTTGCCTTTTGATGAATATATTTTGTCGATATTGCCTGCCCAAGCTCAGGTTTGGACATATTCTTTTGAAGATGAGCAAAAAGCAACGGTGAGGTTTCAACTGTCAGATAATCAATTGACTGTGTCTGTTGGTAAAAAGCAATTTACTGTCGATATACCATTTACTGATAAAGCATCGGTACAAAACATTGCCACTTGTATCACCAGTTTGTTGGCGTTGCAGGTAGATGCAAAAGTGATTCAGCAACGCATTCCCAAACTTTTTAAGGTAAACATGCGTTTGCAAGTGATTGATGGTCAGCGGGGTTGTACGATAATCGATGATAGTTATAGTTCTGATTATCAGTCTTTAAAGATTGCTTTGGATTTTTTGGAGCAACAAAAAATCAATCAACGCAAAACGGTTATTTTGTCTGATATTTACCAAAGTGGTTTTGCCAATGATGTGTTGTATGAAAAAATCAGTCGTTTGTTGGCGCAAAACAAAATCAGTAGGGTGATTGGTATTGGTGATAGTATTTCGAGATATTTGATTAATACGCCCAATTTTCAGCGTTTCCCAGATACCGAATCATTTTTGAGAGATTATAATTTACAATCTTTTCGCAACGAAACTATTCTGATTAAAGGTGCGCGTAAGTTTGCTTTTGAGCGGATTGTGACCGAACTTGAAGAAAAAACACACGAAACCGTTTTGGAAATCAATTTGGATGCCATTAGTCAAAACCTAAGTTTTTATCGTTCAAAAATAAATCCGCAAACAAAAATAATGGTCATGGTCAAGGCATTTGGTTATGGCAATGGTAGTTATGAAATTGCCAAAGTGTTGGCGCATCAAAAAGTGGATTATCTCGGGGTAGCGTTTGCTGACGAAGGAGTAGAGTTGCGCAAATCGGGCATACAACTCCCGATTGTGGTGATGAACCCAGAGCCTTCTACTTTTGCGACTTTGATTGCCTATCAGTTGGAGCCCGAAATTTATAGTCTCAAAGAGTTGCAAGCCTTTGTGTTGGCGGTAGAAAAAGCAGAGACTTACCAGTACCCGGTACATTTAAAACTCAATACAGGTATGAATAGGCTGGGTTTCAAAAACGATGATTTACCCGAGCTGATTGCCTATCTTAGAGACAATCATTTGATTGCTATCCAAAGTATTTTTTCGCATTTGGCAGCGAGTGATGACCCTTCACAAAAAGAGTTTACCTTACAGCAAATCCGTCAATATGACCAATGGTCGAGTCAGTTGATTAAAGAATTGTCTATACAACCTATCAGACACGTTTTGAATACTTCCGGGATTTATAATTTTACTGAATATCAATATGATATGGTGCGTTTAGGGATTGGTCTTTATGGCGTGGGCAATCATCCTGAAGAAAATCAGCAATTGCGTAATGTGGCCAAGTTAAAAACAGTGATTTTGCAGGTAAATACTTTAGCGGTAGGCGAGACTGTAGGTTACGGGCGTAGGTATAAGGCGACAGAACCACAACGTATTGCGACGATCCCGATTGGTTATGCCGATGGTATTAGGCGTGCTTATGGTAATGAGGTGGGCAGTGTGTTGGTAAACGGAGAGCGAGCCAAAATTGTAGGTAGTATTTGTATGGATATGTTGATGATTGATGTTACACATATCGATGCTGCGGCTGGCGATGAGGTGGTTATTTTTGATGAAAACTTACGAATTACCGAAATTGCCGATAAGTGGCAAACTATCCCATACGAGGTCATGACATCAATATCTCAGCGTGTAAAAAGAATTTTTTATAAGGAATAACTAATAAGTAAGAGCTGTTATTTTGATAAATGCTTAATAATTTTTTTTAATTCTCTAGGACTTTTTCTTTTATCAAACCCAGTTTTTACATTGGCAATTTCTCCTTTTTGGTTGACAATAATAAATGTCGGAAATGATGTTATATTTAATTGTTTAGAAATACTTTTTTCTGTTTTATAAGTAGAAAAATAATTAGCCTTTTTGTAGTTGAGATAATCGGTGACGTCTTTTTGTATGTCAATGTCGTTAACTCCGATAATAATCAAATCTTCTTGATATTTTTCTTGTAGCTCAATCAACTCTGGTGTCGCTTGTAAACAAGGAAGGCATCCTCTGTACCAAAAATCTAATAAAACTATTTTTCCTTTATAATCAGAAAGATTAACAGTGCTGTTGTTGTTCAATATTAATTCGTTTAGAGGATTAACAGTTTCTTGTGAAAAAGACCGATTAATAAATACAAGGCTAAATAACAGTGTAATTTGGAGTAGTTTTTTCATAGTTAATATTGATGTTTTTTTACATTGTTATAATAAATTTTTGTGTCAATATTTTTTGTGTTAGGGTTTATTTTAAAATCATCAATAGATAATTGAGGGCTAGTGTCTATATAATTTAATGTCAAATATTCTGTGCTATGCATATTCTCTAGTTCTCCATAAAAACTAAAAGCAATAGGTAGATAATCTGTCTTTCGGATATAGTATTTATAAATCATATTTTGAATATAATCTGACCGATTTTTGTTTTTTGGTCTAATAGTTAATTCATAAACAACCTCGTCAGAGAGATTATAATCTTTTACTGAAATCTCTTCTAAAGAAAGGCGGTTAAAAAAAGATTTGAACCTCGTAAATGGGTATTCTTGATGAAAAATATCTAAAGCAGCTAGTGAGGTATATGAGCCTACATACATATAGTCATTTTTGTGAACACTTTCTACTGTGTAATTTTCAGCAGTTATTTTCCCATCTTTTTTTTGGTAGTAGATAAATGAGGTGTATTCACCATCATATTTGTTGTGTGTATAACTGTTTTCTGCTGTTTTTTCATCTATTGTGTAATACACGCCTATATGGTCTTTTGGAGCGATGTATAACGAGCAAAGAGCAGTTCTTGATATAGTATCGTTAGAAGAAAATGGTTTTAAGGTGTAATCTATTTTATATACTACAGATGGCATGTTTTTCATCGCATGCTCTACTTTTTTTAAAAGTTGTACAGGTTTTATGGATTGAGCTGTAGTTGCTAATGAGACCAAGAAAAAAAATAAAAGATATTTGGCTTTCATGATTAAACTTTAAGAGGTAAATTCTATATAAAAATAGGTTAAATAATAATACAAATCAAGTTTTTAGGAATAAAAAAAGCCGTTTTCATTCGAAAACGGCTTTTGAGTTTTATTACAAAAATTACTCTGTAATAGTGATGTTATCTATTTGCATAGTTGTGGTCACAGATTGTGTACCCGAATATACAAACACTAGGTATCCGTTGCCAGTAAGTGAGCTCGGCACAGTATATTCTCCACTATCGGTGAAGTTTTGTGCATAACCACTGGTAGAACCAGTAGCCAAAGTAAAGCTGCTTGTGATGTCGGTAAAATTGGTGGTTTGTACCAATTCGCCAGCGGTGTAATTTTCTGCCAGCGTGTAATATACTTTGAGCACTTCTCCGTTGTTGTAACCATCTTTGGTTTGGAAAGAGATCGTGTTACCGCCTGTATAGTTTACCGGAACAATCAAATATGATCTTACATCCGACCCAGCGCCGTAAGAAGACATTTGTACATATTTATTACTGTTGAATGATTTGATTTGCCAGTAACGACCGCCAACTGCATAGTCGTTGATCAACTCTGGGAAAGCTGATTGATCTACGGTGTAACCTTCAAAATCTACCACAAATGCCGATTGGAAAGTGATGTTGTCACCACCCACATTGGTCGGGATACGGTTGTAAGGCTCAGTGAGCATGATGTCGTCAAAAGTACGTGCAAAAAACTGGAAGGTAGAACCATATTTTGTCAATACGCCACGTAATTTTCCGCTGGCATTAGGCACCATTTGATTGGCAAATTTAGCATATTCACTTGTTCTAAAAATCATTCTGCCCGAGCTATCTTCGATATAATGATTGGTTGCATTTCCGCCAAAATCATTCTCTTCGTCATAAAAAGTTTTGCCTAAAGCTTCTTCGGCAAATTGTACTTCTTCTACCTGCACCAACATATTGATGTATTGGTTGTTTTTCAAGGTGTTGATGTCAACAATGCTCAACAAATCTTCTTCGTCTACAACTTCAGCAGACAGTTGGATGTGTTTTTTAAAGTCTTGCGGACGCATACGCCCAACAGTGCCTTCATATTCAGCCCCGATAACTAGCGCGCCATCTTTTAGGGTGTAATACAAGTCTTTTAATTTTACATATATTTTTCTACCAGGTTCGGCCTCGGTGTAGATATTGTACATATCTACAGTGATAGAAAATCCGCGTGTTTTCTCGATGTTTTGTATCGATACGGTTTTGTAAAAAGTTCCTCCAGCATCAGAAGATGACACATAACCTTCTAGGATGTCGTCTTCGGTAAACTGTCTCAGCTGACTATCGGCCATGGCAAAAACCTCTTCGATGGTTTTAGTTGCCGTTAGCTCTTCGTATTGCGTAGTGACGTTGTCGTAATCGTCAGACTCGGCACATGCGGTAAACATCAAAGCGACGCTAAGGCAGGCCAATAAATATTTGAATCTAAAATTTTTCATGTCTTATGTTTTTTAAAATACTCTAACGTTGTCTATCATATAAGCTCCGGCGTTTTGCGAATCGGTACCGCCGGTTACTTTAAATGCTACATAAATCGTTCCAGAATATTCGCTGATATCTACTGCGCCCGATTTGATAAACTCATAGTTGCTTAGGGCAGGTGTAGGTTTGTTAAAATCAAATTCTGTCCAAGTGGCAGCCAATACATTTTCGCCGTCAAAATCGGTAGAGATATAAGCCTGAATGTAATTGTTCTCGGTGTTTACCACGTGGTGATGTGCTACTTCAAAGGTAAGGTTTTTCATTGAGGCGAGTTCGGTGTCGATGGCTGGTGATACAAACCATCCAACATTGATGTTGTCACCACTCTGAAAAGGTGAAAACTCGTAATACACATTGCCGCTAAATTCAGTAGCAATCCATTCTTTCGAACCAATCTCAGTAAAGTTTGTCCATTGCTCGTGAGTGGCAGCATCCTGAAAATCTTCAAAATAAATGACTTTGCCAATTTCGGGTAACGAAAAATCGTCTTCAGCCACACATCCGACAAATCCGAATGCCGAAACTAGTGCGACTAATAAGCTGGTTTTATATTTTTTCATGATAATATTGGATTAGAAATTAATGTAAAGATTCAAGAAATATGTTCTTCCAAAACCGTGGAAATATCTATTCCCGAAACTACGTGTGCCACTGGCGTGATCCATGCTCAACTCTCTGTAGTTGGCGTTACGCAATTGCTCAAAACCTCCAGTTTTGTACTCTTGGTCGAGCAAGTTGTTGACCATTACAAAGAACCCGAAAGTTTTGTTGTTGATTCTCCAAGATTTACCTCCTTTGAGGTTCAATAAGAAGAAGTCGTCTAATCTTTCTTGTTTCAATAATTTTCTGGCAGTTTCTTCATTTACTTCTGGGAATGCTGCTCCTGATTGTCCTGGCTCAGCAAAAAAGTTGTTGGTTCTGATCAACGGAGAGGCATCAACATACAAATCTGTCAACAAGTTAGCATCCATCGATACCCACCAGTAATCTGGGTCGCGGTACTCTAAGCCTAATGAGTAAGCTTTTTGAGGTATCCCGCCTACGTAATAATCTTTGATGTAAGACTCACCAAAATCTACTTGCGGGTCGAGTCCAAGCTCTTGGCGACCATCTACGTTGAGCGCTACATTAGCATTTTTTGAATAAGTAGATTGTCCTAAAGCTACAGCTGCAGTTGCTTTCAAAGTTTGGGTAAGTTGATACTCAGCCCCCAATTCTAGCCCGAAGTTTCTTTTGTGAATACCTGTGGTAATCTCTGTGACAAATTCGTTACTGTTGTCAAAATCTTCAAAACCAATACCTTCAACATACGCAAACATCACTCGGCTAGCGTCTTGGATTTCGTTAATATATCCCGATACTCTACCTTTGAATTTTGGCGTACGGATGATGTATGATGCATCGGCAGACATAATGGTTTCGTTTTTCAAATCTCCAATAGCTGCATCGCTGATTCTTGAGTTGGCATAAGAGTTACGGATGCTTGGTGCTTGGGTGTAGTAACTAAGGTTGGCGTCCAAAATATGACGACCTGTGATCATGTAAGTCATACCTCCTTTTAAACCAAAATTGGTAAAAGAATGTTTTTCTCCTTTGCCGTAAGAGTTGTTGGCGTACAATCCGTTTCTGTACAATCCTTCACGCTGAAAATCTGTAAAAGTTACCGATTGTGCCAAGTAAAAGTTTACTGGATTGTAGTTGAATTTGAATTGTGTGAAAGCATTCAATACATTAGAGTGCATGATATAGTTGTATCCATATTTGTCTCCTTCGCGTATTTGTCTGTCTGGATTGTTCAAATCTGACTGAGCAAAATCGTCATTGTAAAAAGAATCTACATCTTCCATGTATGGTCCGCCTAGCAAATCCAACATTTCTTGATAGTTTTCTGATCTTACATTACGGAAAGATACTCCAGCATTGAAGCCAATGTTGTTAGAGAATTGCGTAGACAACAAAGAGCTAGCAGACAATTGTTGGTCTGAAGTCACATCAGCATACAAAGCATAAACCGATCTGCCCAAACGCTCGTTGGTAGCATACATGCCGTCCCAGTCTATTTGTGGATTGGCCAAGAAATCTACACGGTTGCGCTCAGCATTGTCGTAGTCTGGTGTCCAAACTGGGATAGCTGATCCTGTATCGTGTAGGTTGAGGTAATAACTTGGTAATTTTTTGTAATATGTTGGGTCTGGATTGTTGGCACCGTTGTAGTCCAATCTAGAGTTGGCAATCGAGCCAAACTGATAAGATACGTTGGTGTTTAAACGAGTTTTGTCGTTGATGTCCCAGTAATGACTCAAGATAAAGATAGGCTCCTCAACATCTTTGTCTCTTGAGTTTCTCTTTTTACCATCTTGCCATCCCCATAAAGAGTTGTATTTGTAACCCATCAAATCGATAAGTTCTTGGCTATTTGGCGAATTTTTTCCACGACGATTTTGTGCATAAATTGCCGATAAGTTTAAGGCATGCTTGTCGTTAATCTTTTTTTCTACCGCAAAGAAAAATGACTTGGCATCATAATCAGTACCTTCAAAGTGACCTTCGTTTGCGCCTCTATACCCGGCAGATGCAGCATAAGCCCAACCATTTTTGGTATAACCAGACCCGTGTGTGGCCATGGCTCTCCAATCGTAGTTGGTGTTGGCGCCTGCAAGTGAGATTCTGGTTCCGGTGCGGATAGCAGATGCTCTCACATTGATTGCTTGTGTACCAAGAATACCGCCAAAAGTATATTCTGATGGTTGAGAACCAGAGATAAACTCTTGGTTACGCATAGCGTCATTAAGTCCTCCCCAATTAGAAAACTGTGGGCGACCGTCCAAGACTTTGTTCATCGTGATTCCGTTGATGAGTACGTTGCCGTATTCGTTATCTAGACCTCTAAGTCTAAACCATGCTTGCCCCCAGCTAAAAGCTGCAACTTGTTGGAAAGCATCGCGCGAAGCTTGCAAAATTCCGGAAGTAGCTTCAGAGCCTGAGTTGTCATCACCAAGGTCGTTGTCGCCAAGCGTAATAAGCCCTAACTGCAGTTCAGCAGTTACATCGTGATTGAGTACAATTGTACCCAAATCGAGCGATTTTCCGGCTTCAATTTCTACCGGTACATAAGCTACCTCATAATCAGTGTAGCTAAATTTGAGCACCTGATTGCCTGTAGGCGGAGATTGAAAATCGAATTCTCCTTCGGTGTCAGTCGAAGTGCTTAGCGTGGTGTTTACCACAGCAACTTCCACATTTTCTAACGAACTTTGCGTTCTACCATCCACTACCTTACCTGTGATTTGGTAGGGTGATTGTGCCATCATTGCTGTCGAAAACAAGCAAAATGCAGCACCAAACAAATAGTTTTTCATACGTGAGTAATTAAATATTGTTTTAAAATTTTCTACTTAAAGAAAACTTAACATGGCGCAAAAGTAATTATTTTCATTAGAATATTTAACTTTGTCGCGCTATTTGAAAGAAATTTAAATTAACTTAATATACTGATAATGATAAGACAAGTTTTTTTTAACCTACTTTTTGGGTTTATTTTTGTGGCTACATGGGCGCAAGACAAGCAATACGCTATCCATACCGTTGCTTTTTATAATGTGGAAAATTTATTTGACACCATTAAAAGTCCAAACACTTTTGATGCCGAGTTTACACCAAACGGACAAAGAGGGTGGGGAACGCAAAAATATTATAAAAAAATTGACCTATTGGCAGAATCAATTTCGCAAATTGGTACCGACGAAAACCCAAATATGCCAACTATTTTAGGGGTAGGCGAAGTAGAAAATCGCTCTGTTTTGGAAGATTTAATCAAACACAACAAATTACAAGCTGCTAACTATGGTATTGTGCATTTTGATTCGCCAGACCGTAGAGGGATTGATGTGGCATTGTTGTATCAGCCCAATCATTTCAAACCTACAAGCACCAAAAATATCCCGTTGTATATTTATGAACAATCAAAATCTAAAAAAGGTTCGCGCCACGATTCTGGTAAAAGAGTATACACCCGCGACCAGTTATTGGTGACTGGTTTGCTCGATGGCGAAGAGATACATTTTATTGTCAATCACTGGCCTTCGCGCTATGGTGGAGAGAAAAAAAGTAGCCCAAACAGAGAGGCTGCGGCAGCTCTCAACCGTGAGATTATCGACTCGTTGTATAAAATTAATCCAAATGCAAAAATTATCACCATGGGCGATTTGAATGACGGCCCGTATAATAAAAGTGTGAAAGATGTTTTGGGTGCAAAAGGCGATAAGTCTAAAGTAAAAAAAGGAGAGTTGTACAACCCAATGTACGAGATGTATGAAGAAGGATTGGGCACGCTTGCTTACCGCGATGCTTGGGATGTTTTTGACCAAATGATTGCTAGCGAACCGCTTATCCGTAACCAATTTGACGGATGGCAATTGTGGAAAACACGTATCTTTAACAAACCATTTTTGATACAAACTAGCGGACGATACAAAGGATACCCGTTGCGTAATCAGCTCAATGGAGAACCTGGTTACAGCGACCACTTCCCGGTTTATATGTATTTGATCAAAGAAGTGAGATAAGCGATGAGCAAACATTTTATTTCTGACCAGCTCGATGACTACATCACGCAGCATTCGGCGCACGAACCCGAATTGTTGTCGCAATTGAATAAAGAAACCTTACTCAAAGTGCTTAATCCGCGAATGATTAGCGGGCATTATCAAGGACGCCTTTTGAGTATGCTTGCCAAAATTGTTCAGCCCAAGCATGTGTTAGAAATCGGTACTTATACTGGTTACGCTACTTTGTGCATGGCTGAGGGTTTGTCCGAGCATGGTACTGTTGATACCATAGATATCAACGAAGAGTTGGTTACTTTGCAAAATAAATATTTTGAGCAATCGGGTTATCGCAATCAAATCACGCAACACTTGGGGCAGGCGACAGAAATTATCCCTACGTTAGACAAAAGGTTTGATTTGGTTTTTATCGATGCAGATAAGCCTAATTATGCCAAGTATTTTGATTTGGTCGTGCCCAAAATGAATCTGGGCGGAGTGATTTTGTCTGACAATGTTTTGTGGTCGGGCAAAGTGCTCGAAGAGGTAAAACCCAACGACAAATCGGCAGTTGCTATCAAAGCTTATAACGAAAAAATAAACACAGACCCTAGAGTAGAATCGGTCTTGTTGCCCATCCGTGACGGCCTCACTATCACTAGAATAAAAAAGTAAACAAAACGCTACAGGGTTTTGCTCCACGCATTATTCTGTAGCAATTTTTTCTCTTTCTCCGTTTTCTTTTTTGCCTTCAACAATCATTTCATCCACTTCTTTTTTTTCTTCTGTATCAACGGTTTCTACTTCGTCTTCTTGCGAATTATCTATTTTATCAATAAAAAAACTAGCATACAAAGGCAAGTGGTCAGAGCCAAAATTTTCTTTGGTACAAATATTCTCAATAAACACATCTGCGGTGTGATACATCTGATCGATAGGAAAACGCAACCATCTATATTTGGCGTGAAAAGTAGAAATAAATCCTCTGCCAATGCGAGGGTCAATCATTTCGGCTGTTTTTTTGAATAATTTGGATGATTTTCCCCAAGCTACATTGTTAAAATCTCCGACGACCAAGGTAGGCAAGTGGGTGTTTTTTGCCCGTTTGGCAACGGCGAGTAGTTCGCCATCTCTTTCTTTAGAGTTCTCTTCTTCTGTGGGGCTTGGTGGAGGCGGATGTACGCCAAATAACACAAAGTCGTAACCGTCTGATGTGGTTAGTTTTACTTCGATGCTCGGTATATCATCAGCAATTAAATACAGTATTTGATGTGATGCAATTTTGATTTTTGAATAAAAGTGCATACCGTAGGTGTTTGCAAGCGGAATTTCAATAAAATATGGATAATCTTTTTTGAAAACTTGCATGGCTTTTTGCCAATTTTCGTCAGATTCCATCGTTAATATCAAATCGGGTTGGTGTTGATTGATTAACTGTGTAAATTTTTGATAATCAGTGTTAAACTGGTAAACGTTGGCAGATATAATGTCAATAGATTGCGATGGATTAATCTTTTTTGCATTGGCTTGTTTCGGATAAATAGGTGTGTAGGGCAATAGTAAAAACAGCTCGTATACTATACACGCCAAAAGCAGAGCTTGTAAAAGATAAAACAAGGCATTGGCGGGAACAAGAAAAAAAGCCAAACAAAAAACAATAGTTTGTATAATGGCCAATTGTATTTTGACAAAATCAAATACTCTAAAAAACCAGTGTTGATTAGGTACCCACGGGATAACGGTAGATAAAATAAGGATGGTTGATAGTATCTGATAAAAAATTTCCATTTGCTTTTGCCTTTCTTCAAAGATAATGAAGTTTTGCAAAATTTCGTCTATCAAAATTTTATAAACAAACACCTGACGGTCAAATTTTGTCAGGTGTTTGAAGAGAAATTAATCAGCCAAATGACCAAATTTTCCTTGGTTAAAGTCATTAAAAGCCTTCACGAGTTCTTCTTGTGTATTCATCACAAAAGGACCGTGGGCTGCGATAGGCTCGTTGAGTGGTTCGCCGCTAAGTACCAATACCACTGCTTTTTCGTTGGCAGAAATGGTAAAAACTTCGCCTTCGTTGGCCATCAACGCCAAGTGGTTGGTAGGTGTTTTTTGATTGTTTATCGTTATTTCTCCTTCGACTACTAGCACTGCAGTATTGTAATGCGCCGGAAAATCCATTTGGGCAACTCCAGCAGAGTCAAATCGTATATTCAGTAAATTGACAGGCGAAAAAGTAAATGCGCTGCCTTTTTTGCCTTGATAATCACCCGCGATAATTTCTACCACGCCCGCGTTGTTGTCTAGCAAATGTAAAGGCATCTCGGCTTGTTTGATGCTTTGGTATTTGGGTGCGGTTTCTTTGTCTTTTTTAGGAAGATTTACCCAAAGTTGTACCATCTGAAAATCGCCTCCTTTTTGGCTAAATTCTTTTTCGTGATATTCTTTGTGTAAAACTCCGCTACCTGCAGTCATCCATTGTACATCGCCTTGGCCAATAATACCGCCACCGCCGCTGCTGTCATGATGAGCCACTTTGCCTTGGTAGGCGATGGTTACAGTCTCAAAGCCTTTGTGCGGATGTACACCCACGCCACGTGGAGTGTCGGTCGGGGAAAAATTAAATTTTGAATTATAATCAAACATAATGAAAGGGTCCATCCGTCTCATGCTCAGTGCAGGAATACCCGGAATAAAATTGTGGACTCTAAATCCGTCTCCGACAAAGTGTGCTGGACGAGGAGCAATGATTTGCTCGATAGTTTTTGTTGTTTTCATAACTTTGATATTTGAATACAAATTTACAAAACAACGAGTCGTTTCTTATTGATGTAGGATAAGAAGTGTGTTAGCGAAACTTCTTGTTGGCGAGGTCTTTGCGTACGCGGCTCAGGCTCTCTGGAGTGATGCCAAGGTATGAAGCTATCATCCACTGTGGCACGCGGCGTGTAAGGTCGGGATAGGTAGCAATAAAATCGAGGTAACGCTCTTCGGCTGTAGCAGAGAGGAGTAAATGAATTCTTTTTTGTAATTGATGAATGTGTTTTTGTAATATTTGCTCGTTATAAGCAACAAATTCGGGGTTGATGGCCAATAGTTTTGTAGAAAAAAATGATTCATCAATCAATGCCACTCTACTTGGTTCGATAGCTTGTATGTAAAAATTTGACGGTTGATTGAAACACACACCATTGCGGTCGCCTACAAACCAATTTTCGGGAGCAAATTGTAAAATATGTTCTTTGGCGTTTTGGTCAACAGAAAAATACCTGAGCAGTCCTTTTTCTACAAAAAATGTATGGGTATTGGTTTGCTCAGGTTGTATCAAATAGTCGCCTTTTTCTACCTCGAGATAGTCTATGTCGTCTCTAATTTTTTGCCAATCGGCAGCAGACAAATGTGTTTTGTCGCTCAGGTATTGTTCAAATGTAGAGAGGTCAGACATTGGGCAATTTATTCAAATGTAATAAACTCGTAAGCTACTTCTTCTGTTTTTAAGAAATAATATGTTTCTGAATCACTTTGTACGATTAAAGTATCATTTGTTTCGCCAAATTTGTATGGATTGTTTGATTCAATTGCATGGCTAGAGTTGTAATAATCTGTAGAATAATTAGGTCCAAGGTCTAATGTTTTGATAAAAATATCATTATTATACCAATACAATTTTGAATATTTGTTGGTGGTGTATTCGTTGTTTTTTTTACTGAGAATAAATAACTCTGTACGGCTAAGATGCAAAATTTGTCCTTTACTCATTCCTAAAGTACCTATATGAAAATCTTCTTCGCTCGATGTTTTATATCCACCTCTAAAATTCCAAAATCCTACAAGTTCTTCAGATTTATGTCCGTTGAGATAATCCTGCTTGAGGTCGTCGATTTCGTCTTCGTTACAACCAATGAGTAAAAATGCAGGGAATAAAAGTAACCAAAATTTTTTCATATCTATTAATCTATTCGTTCAATTTTTGCGCCTAATTGTTGCAAACGGATGTCAACATTCTCGTATCCGCGGTCTATTTGTTCAATGTTTTGGATGATGCTAGTGCCTTTGGCAGACAAAGCAGCAATCAACAAAGACATACCTGCTCTAATATCTGGCGAGGTCATTTGTGTTGCTTTGAGTTGCGATTTGAAGTTGTGCCCGATAATGACAGCTCTGTGCGGGTCACACAAAATGATTTTTGCGCCCATATCGATGAGTTTGTCAACAAAAAATAAGCGACTTTCAAACATTTTTTGATGTATCAGTACTTCGCCTTTTGCTTGTGTTGCAACTACCAAGAGCACACTCAACAAGTCGGGCGTGAGGCCTGGCCATGGGGCGTCTGCTAAGGTAAGTATAGATCCGTCAATATAATTTTGTATTTCGTATCCTTCGGGCTGAGCCGGGATATAAATGTCGTCTCCTTTGCGCTCTAGTTTGATGCCTAGCTTGGCAAATGTAGCCGGAATAATACCTAGCTCGTCCCAGGCGGCATCTTTGATGGTGATTTCGCTTCGGGTCATAGCCGCTAGCCCAATCCACGAACCAATTTCGATCATATCGGGTAGTATGCGGTGCTCACAACCACCGAGTTTTTCGACACCTTCAATCGTCAATAGGTTAGAACCTATGCCTGTGATATTTGCGCCCATGGCGTTGAGCATTTTGCATAATTGTTGCAGATATGGTTCGCAAGCAGCGTTGTAAATCGTGGTAGTGCCTTTGGCAAAAACCGCCGCCATAATGATATTGGCTGTACCGGTTACAGAGGCTTCGTCTAGTAGCATATAAGTACCTGTGAGGCCGTTTGGTGCTTCTACTCCATAAAAATATTCTTCGCGATTGTAGCGAAAATCAGCACCCAAGTTGATAAAACCTTCAAAGTGTGTGTCTAGTCTTCTGCGGCCAATTTTGTCTCCGCCAGGTTTAGGGATGTATCCTTTGCCAAAGCGTCCGAGTAGTGGGCCTACAATCATGATAGAACCACGAAGGGCTCTTCCTGTTTTTCTAAAATCTTCTGATTCGAGATAAGCCAAATTGACTTCGTCTGCCTGAAAAGTATAGCTATTGCGTGAGTTTTTTTCGATTTTTACCCCCAATTTTTCGAGCAATTCGATGAGTTTGTTTACATCGACAATGTCCGGAATGTTGTTTATGGTAACTTTTTCAGAGGTCAGCAATACGGCACAAAGCACTTGCAATGCTTCGTTTTTTGCTCCTTGCGGTATCACATTTCCTTTTAGTTGATGGCCTCCTTCAATTTTGAAAACACTCATAGTTTAGCTTTTTTTTATTTTCGGTTTTTATTTTTGTAATGACGTGGCTTGTTGTGTTGTGGTTTGTTGTTTTGGTTAAAACGGTTGTTTTGTTTTTTGTTGATTTTCAACAAGTCAGAGCTTGTGCTTAGCTCTTCATCTTTTTTAAGCAAATTTATTTTTCCATTTGATAACTCAAGCAAATGCTCAAAAATAACTTCGTCAGTAACGGTTTCTTTGTTCCAGCTCAGGTAGCTTTTCTTCATATGGTTGGCAATCACCACAATCAAGGCATCTTTTTTCTCACCTTCGTCCCATTTCATGGCTTCTTCTATCATATTGGTGATATTGTTGCCATAAAATCGATACTTTGGATATTGCTGCGGATAGTCGAGTTTTACCTGCGGTATGTAGGCGTTCTCTTTGGTGGGTATTGGGTATGGCGAATCAACATCAAGGTCAAAATCGGCCATGAAAAACAACTGATCCCACAACATGTGTTGAAAATCGGGCACATCTCTCAAATGCGGATTCATTTCGCCCATGATTTTTATCACTTGTTTGGTAGCTTTGTTGCGTTCTTCACGACTTTCGATAGCTTTTACATTATCGATAAGTTTGTGAATATGTCGCCCATATTCGGGTATTTTTAATAACTCTCTTTCGGTGTTGTATTCTAACTCAAATACGGCTGGATTGTTGTTGTTTTGCATAGTTTATAAAGAGATAATCCCTTCGATCGAAGCGACTTGTTCGTATTTGTTGATGATGCTGTCAGCATTTGGCATCATTGCTCTTACCGATACACTGGTAAAATTTCCTTTGCCCGACTGTTTGGTAGTAATCTTGGCGTTCAATCCTGCAAAAGTAGTTTCTATTTGCTGTATTTTGCTGGCGTCGTTGGGTACAATAAATTTATACAAATAATCCAAAGGCCATTGCTCAGTCGATTTTTCTAATTCTCCTTTTAATCTTTTGAAAAAATCTTCTTGTTTTTGCTCCATAATTTTAATTCTGAATGACAAAGATAATCTATTTTTTTTGAGTATATGCTGTAAAAATATTTTTAGAAAGCCAAAAAACCATTAAGTTTGCGTCACAAAACAATCATTTTTAGGCAAAAAACACGTGGCAAAACAAATCGTCTTACTTATCGGAGGGCCAGGTAGTGGCAAAACTACGCTAATCAATCACTTGGCAACTCAAGGCCATACTTGCTACCCCGAAATTTCGCGTCAAGTAACCCTCGAGGCACAACAACAAGGCATCGAACAACTTTTTCTTGAAGATCCCATGTTATTTAGTCAAAAGTTGCTCGATGGACGTATTGTTCAACATATCAATGCACAAAAAGATTCGGCAGAAGTGGTTTTTATCGATCGCGGCATACCTGATGTACTCGCCTATATGGATTTTATTGGTGACACCTATCCTGATACTTTTACCCAAGCTTGTCGTCAATACCGTTATACCAAAGTTTTTATTTTGCCTGTTTGGGATGAGATTTATCAATGTGATAACGAGCGCTACGAAGATTTGCAAACCGCTCACCATATCCAAGACCATTTGATTGCTTCATATACAAATTTTGGTTATCAGCTGATTCACGTACCCAAAACAACTATTGCAGAGCGCGCTGATTTTGTGCTCAATCATTTGTAAAAACCACTTTGTCGCATTATATTTACCATTAAAAATATGTTTTGATTGAGGCCGAGTATATCTTAAAAAAATATTGGGGATTTGATACTTTTCGAACTCCTCAACAAGAAATCGTGACTACGGTGGTGTCTGGGCAAGATGCTTTGGCTGTTTTACCAACTGGTGCTGGCAAAAGCGTTTGCTATCAAGTGCCAGCGATGATGAATGACGGTTTGTGTTTGGTGATTTCGCCACTGATTGCCTTGATTGAAGATCAGGTAGAAAGCCTCAAACAAAAAGGTATTAAAGCAATTGGTCTCACTGGCGGATTGTCTCAGCAAGATGTTTTTCGGATAATTGATAATTGCCAGTTTGGGCATTACAAGTTTTTGTATATGTCGCCCGAAAGACTCAAACAGCCTTATGTGTTAGATAAGTTGGCTCAGTTGCCAATCAACCTTGTTGCTGTAGATGAGGCGCATTGTGTCTCGCAATGGGGGCACGATTTTCGCCCTGCTTTTCTCGATATTGTAAAACTCAGAACTGTATTGCCACATACACCATTTATTGCTCTAACAGGCTCGGCCAATGAGCGCGTACAGCAAGATATCAAACAGTTATTGGGTCTAAAAGAACCCGAAGTGTTTCTCAAAAGTTTTTATCGACCAGAGATTATTTTGAGTTTGTATATCATCGACAATGTAGAAGCAACCTTACTGAAGATTCTCCAAAAACATCCGCAACCAGCGATTATTTATACCCGAAGTCGGAAATATACTGTTCAGATTGCACAACGATTACAAGGCTTGGGATTGGCTTGCGATTTTTTTCATGGTGGGCTCACGCATTCAGAGAAAAAAAATAAATTACAAGATTGGTTGAGCGAAAAAACACCAATCATGGTGGCTACCAATGCCTTTGGGATGGGGATAGACAAGCCCAATGTAAAAAATGTGGTGCATTTGCAAATTCCAGAAAGTATAGAAAATTATTATCAAGAGGCAGGCCGTGCGGGGCGTAATGGTCAGCCGTCTTTTGCGACCATGCTGATTCATCCAGCCGAGGTGGCACACTTCGAGCAAAGATTTACTAGTAATGTGCTGTCCAAAGACGATTTGTTGCAGGTTTACAAAAAGTTTGTCAACGACCAGCAAATTGCTTTTGGCGAGGGCTTGGAGGGTTTTTATTACCTCAATCTCAAAAGTTTTTGTACAAAATATTCGCTTAATCCTAGCCGGACTTATCAGGTGTTCAAGTTTTTGGACAAAGAAAGTGTATTGACGGTGTATGAGCAAAGTAGCCAAAACACCACCATAAAATTTTTGCTTTCTACAGACGAAACTTTAAATCATTTCAAAAACCGACCAAAAGAAGCTTTGCTTTTTGAACAAATAGTGCATCGTTACACGGGTACGTCGGTTATAGATACAAAAATTAACCTGCATACACTAAGCGAGATTACCAATATTGGATTAGACGATATAGAGAAAATCTTAAAACAATGGCATCAATCGGGTGTTTGTGTGTACAACAGTGGCGATTTTGACCTGATGATAACGCTCAATGAACCACGTGATGACGAACGAACCATCAATAGGGTGGTGAAAGATCTGAAGGCGCAAAATCATACCAAAAAAATACAGCATCAGGCAATGTCGGGCTACATCAACGATGACAAGACGTGTTTGTACAAAAAAATATTGTGTTATTTTGATGAAAATATGACCGAAGATTGTGATAAATGCTCAGCTTGTCGACAAAAAAAACAGGCTGCTTTTTCGTCTAAAAATATCCATGAATTAGCCCAAAATATTTTCCAATTTTTATCTGAAAAACGATTGTTAGCCCAAATCGAGTCAAAATTTGATTTAGAAAAAGAGACCGCATTGTCGATATTAGCCAAATTGATGGAAGAAAATAAAATAGTTTTTAAACCGCCATATTATTACCAAAAATGACAAAAAAATTGAACATAGTTTTTATGGGAACCCCCGACTTTGCTGTCGGAATATTAGATTATTTGATAGAAAATAATATGAATGTAGTGGGTGTGATTACAGCACCAGACAAGCCTGCCGGACGTGGACGAAAAATCAATACCTCGGCAGTAAAAGATTATGCCTTGCAAAAAAATCTACCAATTTTACAACCAACCAACCTCAAGTCTGAAGATTTTCTTGAAGAATTGGCCGCATTACAAGCCGATTTGCAGATTGTAGTAGCTTTCAGAATGTTGCCAAAAGTGGTTTGGGATATGCCAAAATACGGTACTTTTAACTTGCACGCTTCGCTGTTGCCGCAATATAGAGGAGCAGCGCCAATCAATTGGGCAATTATCAATGGCGAACAAAAAACTGGGGTGACTACTTTTTTTCTCGATGACCAAATAGATACTGGCCAGATGATAGCGCAAACCGAAACCACTATCGGGACGAACGAAACCGCGGGAGAATTGCATGACAGGTTGATGGATATTGGCAAAGAGACGGTTTTGGAGACCATTCATCAAATAGCTGAGAATAGGGTGGTATTGCAAAAACAACCTGAGGGCGACCACAAAACGGCACATAAGCTAAACAAAGACAATTGTAAAATCGATTGGACAAAAAGCGCGCAAGCTATTCACGACCATATCAGAGGTTTGTCGCCCTATCCGGCAGCTTGGGCAAATTTGAACAACGGGGGCGAGGTACTGAAAGTGAAAATTTATCAATCTTCATTCGAAATTGAGTCGCATGATTTGGCTATTGGCAAAATTATTACCGATCACAAAAAGAAAATTTCTGTTGCCACAAAAGACGGATATTTGCATATACACTCATTACAATTGCCTGGAAAAAAACGAATGGAAACCCAAGCTTTGCTCAACGGTGTTTCGCTCGCAGAAAACGCTAATTTTGACTAAAAACATCGTTCGAAAGCCCTCTAAAATGGCCACTTTTACAGCAAATGCGGCTTTTTTTGATATTTTTTCTCGAAAAAACTTGCATTATAAAGGAATTCTTCTAAATTTGTGGTAGTTAATTGATTAACCTAAATAAAATATTATGAACAAAACACAATTAATCGATGCCATCGCTGCAGATGCGGGTATCACAAAAGCAGCTGCTAAATTAGCCTTAGAATCATTTTTAGGAAACGTTTCTACTTCTTTGAAAAAAGGAGACAAAGTATCTTTGGTAGGATTCGGATCTTGGTCTGTTAGCGAAAGAGCTGCACGTGAAGGTAGAAATCCACAAACAGGAAAAACTATCAAAATTGCTGCTAAGAATGTAGTAAAATTCAAGCCAGGTTCAGAGTTAGATGAGTCTGTAAACAGCAAAAAGAAAAAGTAATCAAAAGATTGCTAATAGAGAAAACCGACTTTTTTGAGTCGGTTTTTTTTATTGTCCAATTCGTATTTTTGCATTCAATCTGCCAAGTAGTTGAGTGCTGATTTTGTTTTGAAATTCTTTTTTTCTGTATTTGGTTACGGCTTGTATGCCTTGTATGGTGTTGGTTAAGAAAATTTCGTCGGCTTTTTGTAGTTCAAATGGCGAGATGCTGCGCTCTTCCAGCGTAAGGTCGTCTGTTTTGTTGATGATATCGATAATTTGTTTTCGCATGATACCATTCAAGCAGCCATCTTCTAGTTTTGGCGTAGCAATTGTGTTTCCTTTCACTACAAAAATGTTTGATTGTGTAGCTTCTACGATATTTTTATCGTCATTAATCAATAAACAGTTTTGATAACCATTTTCTTCTGCAAAAATACTCGCAGTAATCGCAACCAGCTTGTTGGTTGTTTTTAGGGTCGACAACAAGTGTTTGCTGACGTGAAAATCTTTGAAAATTTCAACTTCGTAGTTGTCTGGAGAAGTTGTGTAAGTAGCATTTGCCAAAGGCTCTGCGGTAATAAGGTAATCGATTGTTCTGTTTTTTGGGGTGTATTTTCCGCCATCTTTTCTGTAGCAAGTAACCCTCACGCGGTACGAAGCGTGTTTTTCGTCAAATGTATTGATCAATGCCAAGATTTGCTCTTCTAGATATTCTTGAGTAAAAAACGTAGGAATATCCATTCTGATAATTCTCAATGATGCCATTAGCCGAAAATAATGGTCTTCGCTAAAAAGAACTTTTCCATCCAATGTTTTTAAGGTTTCAAAAATTGCGTCACCGTAGAGAAAAGCACGGTTTTGTTCGAGCGAAATGTCGGTTTTAGAGATGATTTTTCCGTTGTGATTGATCATAAAAAAAGCCCTGTATTAAATTTACAGGGCAAATATACGTTTTTAATCGGGGTTAATTAGACCCTAATATGGTTTTCAGGTCATGAATTTGACTATCCCAAAGCAACTTCTGGTCTTCTACTTCATCTTCGTCTGCAAAATCAGTGATTAGTAGGATAACATCTTTGGTGATTTCGTCTCTAACGATTTTTAATTCGAAAAAGTTAACATCCTCATTTCCGTCCTCATCAATCCATCTAAAGCGTACTTTTTCGTCAGTTTTCTTATTGGTTAATTTGGCTTTCTCTTCTGAACCGTCCCAGACAAAAGTATAAATTTCTCCTCTTGAGTTTACATTGTCAGCAAACCATTCAGACAATCCTGATGGGGTAGAAATATATTGAAAGAGTAGTTGTGGTGAGGCATTAATCGGAAATTCTATTTCAAATTTTGTTTTCATATTCTGTTTTTGCGAGCAATATAGGAAAAAAAATAGCATTAAAAAAGAAAGTAAGGTTTATTTTGTTAAATAATATTTAAACTCTTGTTAGTCAATCGTTTGGTGTTTGCTTTTTATTTTTCATAAAAAATATTTTGCAAGGTGTTGATTTATGTATATATTTGCACTCGCAAAACCATTAGACACTTGTTTGTTTGTGGTTTTAAAGCACAAAAAATACTTATGGCGAGGTAGCTCAGTTGGTTAGAGCGCAGGATTCATAACCCTGAGGTCACGGGTTCAACTCCCGTCTTCGCTACAACAAAGAGAATTGGCTAGTGGGTTGATTCTCTTTTTTTATATTTACAGTTTAAGAATTAAATTTACTTGCTAAAATCAGGTGCTGGCCGAGACTTTGTCAATACAATACCTCATTAGTTCAGGATTCATATCCGCCGCGGCGGACACGGGTTCAACTCCCGTCTTCGCT
>JBFHGP010000014.1:0-27416 GCA_041583035.1 Flavobacterium sp. | reverse complement strand
GGATCTACTGTACCTTCTGAAGCCAATTTTACGGTTTCTTACTTAGATAACAATGACAATGTAGTTACTACTGAGACCTACTCATTCGACAGATCAAACTCGCAAGTAACAGGTCATAGATCATCAATGCAAGATACTCAAGGCACTTACACGCGTTCAGCCATTTCAGGCACAAATATATTGGTAGAAGGACAACAAGGAGAAAGTGTAGTTTTGTTTCTTGATTATAATGAAGATCAATCAACTTATGATATAAGCTTTACAGGGAGAAACACAGCTTCTTTTTCTAAAGGTGGCTCTAATATTTTTACCTCTACAGATGGAGAAGTTACCGTTTTTAACTACGATATCATCCCAGGCTCGACAGTTACTGATATGTATTTTCGTTCGCGTTCTGAGTTTCATTTCTATGCTACAAACCTAAATAGCGGTCAAAAAATATTAGTAGAAGGAGAAATTACTACCAATACCAAGTTCTAAAATTTGGTCTCACAATAATTACAAAATCAAAAAAGCATTTGTTATACAGATGCTTTTTTTTGTGACCAATATATTCTTGAACATAAAAAAACCGTAGACAAAAATCTACGGTTATATAGGAATGTTTTGGTTGATTAACCCAAAACTTCTTTTACTTTTTTACCAATCTCTGCAGGAGAATCTACCACATGGATACCATTCTCACGCATGATACGTTTTTTGGCCTCAGCAGTATCATCAGCTCCGCCTACGATAGCTCCAGCATGCCCCATGGTACGGCCTTTTGGTGCTGTCTCTCCAGCGATAAATCCGATAACTGGTTTTCTGTTTCCGTCTTCTTTTACCCAACGAGCAGCATCAGCTTCTAACTGACCGCCAATCTCGCCAATCATGATAATAGCTTCTGTCTCTGGGTCGTTCATCAACAATTGTACAGCTTCTTTTGTAGTTGTCCCGATAATAGGGTCTCCTCCGATACCAATCGCCGTAGTGATACCCATACCTTGTTTTACTACTTGGTCTGCTGCTTCGTAAGTCAATGTACCAGACTTAGACACAATACCTACTTTTCCTTTTTTGAATACAAAACCTGGCATAATACCTACTTTTGCTTCTCCTGGCGTAATCACACCTGGGCAGTTTGGCCCGATCAAACGACAGTCTCTCCCTTGGATGTAGTCATAAGCTTTGACCATATCTGCTACTGGGATACCCTCGGTGATACAAATAATAACTTTGATACCTGCCTCAGCAGCTTCCATGATAGCGTCTGCAGCAAAAGCTGGCGGTACAAATATGATTGAAGTATCTGCAGCTACTTGGTCTACAGCTTCTTTTACAGTATTAAAAACAGGACGCTCTAGGTGCGTGTTGCCTCCTTTGCCTGGAGTAACCCCACCAACTACGTTGGTACCGTACTCTATCATTTGAGAAGCGTGGAAAGTACCTTCGCTACCTGTGAATCCTTGAACGATTATCTTTGAATCTTTGTTAACTAAAACACTCATAATAGTTGTTGTTATTAGAATTAATTTTTTACAAAAATAGTTTATTTATCTTCCAAATTGAAATTTTTTTTGAGAAATATCACCCTGATAATTGACTCATCTGGTATCCATTAATCATTTTTCCGTCTTTGACTTCCCAAATGGCAAAAAAATCAGCCAATGGCAATTCTTCATCTGGGTTTTCGAGTGTTCTGACAAAGTGGCTATAACATATCGTGACGTGATTTCCGTCTTGATACAAATGATTGATTTTTGTGCGCAGAGCAAAATAGGATTGTCTCAAATCTTTAGACAAGGCCAAAATATCGTCCAAATCTAATTGCAAAATGCCTTTAGAGCTATGCCATTCGAGCATTACTTTTTTATGCAAAACTTCTTTACAATATTCTTTGCTTAATATTCCTGAAGATTGATAAAACTTGGCGACTAAATCTTTTGGTTCCATATTATTTTGATACTTTTTTGAGGTAAGCCAATTGCTTGAGTTTTTCTCTTGACAATTCTATCGGCGTACCAAAATAGGTTTTGCCTCCATCTACACTTTTCGTAACCCCCGACTGTGCCAATATTACTGCTTTTTCGCCCACAGTAATACCGCTCGCCATACCTACTTGCCCCCAAATGGTAACTTCGTCTTCAATCACTACACAGCCAGCAATACCCGTTTGTGCAGCAATCAAGCATTTTTTACCAATTACTGTATCGTGGGCTACATGCACTTGATTATCAAGTATAGAGCCTTCTCGAATAGTCGTATCGCCCGTTACTCCACGGTCGATAGTACATAGTGCACCAATACTCACACCCGACTCTATTACTACTCTACCTGACGACTTGAGTTGGTCAAAACCGCTCTCTCTTTTCTTGAAATAAAAAGCATCGGCACCAATCACACTGCCTGCATGGATGGTTACATCATCACCTATCACCGTATGATCATATATTGTCACATTGGGGTGAATCAGACAGTTTTTGCCAATAGTCACATGGTTCCCAATAAAAACATTGGGCTGAATGTGTGTACCCTCACCTATTTGTCTCGTGTTTGACAAAGCTTGGGTAGCTGCCTGAAAAGGTCTAAAGTAGTCAGACAATTTATTGAAATCTCTAAACGGATCGTCCGAAATCAACAAAGCTTTTCCGGCAGGACATTCTACTTTTTTATTGATCAAAATCACCGAAGCCTTTGATTGCAAGGCTTTGTCGTAATATTTTGGATGATCTACAAATACGATTTCGCCTGGCTGTACCACGTGTATTTCGTTTATGCCCAACACCTCAAAATCTTTTGCGCCAATATAAGTACAATCAATAATATTTGCTATTTGTAGTAGTGTATGTGGTTTCGAAAAGCGCATATTATTCTTTTACTCGCTCGATATAATTACCGTTTGAGGTGTCAATTTTGATTTTGTCTCCCTCTTCGATAAACAATGGTACGTTTACTGTCGCACCTGTTTCTACCGTAGCTGGTTTTGTTGCATTGGTCGCTGTATTACCTTTTACACCTGGTTCAGAATAAGTTACTTCTAGCACCACAGATGCTGGCATATCTACAGACAAAGGCATCTCTGTCTCTGTATTTATCTGAATCATTACAGATTCTCCTTCTTTCATCAAATCGGGCGCGTCCAAAGCGGTTTTTGGCAAAGTAATTTGCTCAAAAGTTTCGGTATTCATAAAGTGAAAATCGTCACCCTCTGGATATAAATATTGAAAAGTATGTGTTTCTACTCTTACATCTTCGATTTTGTGTCCGGCAGAAAAAGTGTTTTCTAGGATTTTTCCTGTGGTTACACTTCTCATTTTTGTTCTTACAAACGCTGGTCCTTTCCCAGGTTTTACGTGTAAAAATTCTACAATTTTGTAAATGTCATTATTAAACTTGATGCACAAGCCGTTTCTGATATCTGATGTTGTTGCCATATTCTAATGTTTAGCAGTATAAATATATTAATAAATTCCGGTATAACCTTTCATGATTCCACGCGAAGAGTTGCGGATAAACTGGATAATGTCATCGCGCTCTGGCGTAGCTTCCAACTCGGCCTCGATAATACTCAAGGCTTGGGTGGTATTATAATTTTTCTGGTACAATATACGATAGATATTTTGTATTTCCCTAATTTTTTCTGTGTCAAAGCCTCTGCGTCTTAGACCGATAGAGTTGATTCCTACGTAAGACAAGGGTTCTTTGGCAGCTTTGGTGTACGGAGGCACGTCTTTACGCACCAACGACCCGCCTGATATCATCACGTGGTTACCAATAGTGATAAACTGATGAATAGCAGTAAGACCGCCTAACACGGCATAATTACCAACAATAACGTGCCCTGCAAGCGCACAAGCATTGGCAATCACAACATTGTTACCCACTTCACAATCGTGGGCAATATGCGCGTAGGCCATAATCAAGCAGTTACTCCCCACAACGGTTTTGCCCGATGCTTTGGTACCACGGTTGATGGTCACACATTCTCTAATGGTAGTATTGTCACCAATAACCGCAAGGCTGTCTTCGCCGGTAAATTTCAAATCTTGAGGCACAGCACCAATGACCGCACCCGGAAAAATTGTACAGTTTTTTCCGATACGAGCGCCTTCCATAATGGTCACATTAGAGCCAATCCATGTGCCCTCACCTATTTCTACATTATTATGAATGGTTGTAAATGGCTCGATGACCACGTTTTTGGCTATTTTTGCTCCGGGGTTTACGTATGCGAGTGGCTGATTCATTTTTTTCTAGTTTGTTTGTTTAACGATTTGTGCCATTAACTCGGCCTCTGTAACCAACTTTCCGTTGGCGTAAGCATTGGCTTGCATATGGCAAATTCCTCTTCGGATAGGCGATAAAAGTTCTAATTTAAAAATCAATGTATCACCCGGCAACACTTGTTGCTTGAATCTTACATTGTCAATTTTCATGAAATAAGTCAGGTAATTTTCTGGGTCTGGCACAGTACTCAATGCTAATATTCCGCCTGTTTGCGCCATCGCTTCGATAATCAAAACGCCTGGCATTACGGGTGCTCCCGGAAAATGTCCTTGAAAAAAACCTTCGTTCATGGTAACATTTTTCACCCCTACCACTTTGGTATCGGTAAGTTCTAATATCTTATCTACCAACAACATAGGATAACGATGTGGCAACATTGCCATAATTTGATTGACATCCATCAATGGTTTTTGCGACAAATCGTAGTCTGGTACTTGATTGCGCTTTTCTTCTTTGATGATTCTCTGTATTTTTTTGGCAAACTGTGTATTGGTTAAATGCCCTGGTTTGTTAGCAATTACTTTACCTCTGATGCGTGTACCGATAAGTGCCAAGTCGCCGATAACATCTAGCAATTTGTGACGTGCTGCCTCGTTTGGATAATGCAACGTAAGGTTGTCCAATATCCCATTGGGTTTTACAGAAATTGTTTCTTTGTTAAAAGCTACTTTTAATTTTTCTATGGTCTCTGGTGATATTTCTTTATCTACATAAACGATAGCATTATTGAGGTCGCCACCTTTAATTAGTCCGTGAGCGAGTAGCGTCTCTATTTCGTGTAAAAAGCTAAATGTACGCGCCTCTGCAATTTCTGCTTTAAACTCAGACAAGTTTTTGATGCTAGCATTTTGCGTACCCAATACTTTTGTACCAAAATCGACCATCGTCGTTACTTGATATTCGTCTGCAGGCATCAATATAATCTCGCTCCCAGTACGCTCGTCTGTGTACGATATCACTTCTTTGACTACGTATTCTTCACGCTCAGCGTCTTGTTCTACTACACCTACTTTTTCTACGGCTTCTACAAAATATTTTGATGAACCATCCATAATTGGTGGTTCTGAAGCGTTGAGCTCAATATTTACATTGTCTAAGTCACAACCTACCAATGCTGCCAAAACATGCTCGGTGGTGTGTAGCTGAACGCCTTTGTGCTCTAGGTTTGTGCCACGCTCAGTAGAAACCACATAGCTGGCTAGTGCTTCTATTTCGGGTGAACCTTCTAGATCAACTCGTGTAAAGGTAAAACCGTTATTGATAGGTGCTGGTTTGAACACCATGGTTACTTGTTGCCCGGTGTGTAACCCTACGCCTTCTATGGTTATCTCTTGGGCGATGGTTTTTTGTTTGACCATAACTTTTAATGAATTATAGCTAAATTATTATTTTTTTAATTGATTGATTTCGTTAACGATTTGTGGCAAATTCTTGAAATGCACAAATGATTTTGAAAAATCGTTATATGCCATTGCTGGCGTTCCTTGCACAACATCGTGGTCTTTCAGACTTTTGTTTACACCTGTTTGCGCTTGTATTTTTACATGATTACCGATGGTGATATGACCAACTATGCCTACTTGCCCTCCAATCTGGCAATACTG
Organism: Flavobacterium sp.; assembly: GCA_041583035.1. Lineage (GTDB taxonomy): Bacteria > Bacteroidota > Bacteroidia > Flavobacteriales > Flavobacteriaceae > Flavobacterium. The sequence continues at coordinate 21,546 of JBFHGP010000014.1, read as the reverse complement.
CCCAATCTTGGTCGAGCCTGCCACGCCAGTTTGCGATGCAATAACCGTGTGTGCACCAACCTCTACATTGTGTGCAATTTGTATGTGGTTGTCTAGCTTTACGCCTTCTCTGATGATGGTTGACCCCAGAGTTGCTCTGTCTATGGTTGTATTGGCACCAATCTCTACATTTTTCTCAATCACTACATTACCTGTTTGTGGTACTTTGGCATAACTACCGTCTTCTTGTGGAGCAAAACCAAAACCATCAGAACCTATGATTGTACCTGAATGAATGATGCAGTTTTCGCCAATTTCGCTATCGGCATAAATCTTACATCCGGCAAAGACTGTGGTATTGTCACCTATTTTTACATGGTCGCCAATGTAAGTGTTTGGATAAATTTTTACATTGTTCCCAATCTGACAATTTTGTCCGATATAGGCAAACGCGCCCAAGTATAACTCTTGCCCATACTGGCTGTTTTCACCAATAAAATGTGGTTGTTCTAAACCTACTTTTTGGTTTTTTATTTGGTTGTAAAACTCCAATAGTTTGGTAAAAGCTACATAAGCATCTTCTACTTTGATCAACGTGGTTTTGACCGGATGGTCGGGTATAAAACTTTTGTTGATGATCACTGCCGATGCTTGGGTGTCATATATATAAGGTACATATTTAGGATTTGATAAAAAAGATAGCGACCCTGGTTTGCCTTCTTCTATCTTTGACAAATCGGATATTTCGATGGTTGCGTCTCCTTCGACTTCGCCATGGAGGATGTCTGCTATCTGTTGTACAGTTACTTTCATTCTTACAAATGTATAAATTTTTACTAATATCTACGCATTAACCCATTTTGGATAACATATAAAATATTTCAAAACTGGTTCTGTCAATGCTTTGATAAAGTTTTGGTCGGATGCATCGGCAACATCTTTGATGCTTCCGTCTTTGAATAATATATTGATAGGTCCTTGCTCAATATCATAAGCCTGATTTCTTAATTTATCACCAAATATCAGGTAATCAGCTGTTTTTTCTGTTGCTTGACCTTTTTGGATAATCGCTTTTTTGAGTGTCTCAATACGTTGTTGCTGTTGGTCTTGCGCTACATATTCAAACGCAAAAATTTTTCGGTTGACAATACTGCTACACAGCGATGATAAAATTTCGTCATTATGAAACTGCCATTGCTTGATTGCCCCCAAAACGTCGCTATCGTCTAATAAAGAAAATTTAACCAAATCTTCTTGGGTAAATTCGAGCGTATTGGCGACTTGTTTTGATCTTTCTAAAAAATAATCCAACGCTGGACTACACCATAGTTTTTCGCCTTTTTGGGTCAATTCTTTGGCGCGTTTTAATATTTTGGTCAATATTTGCTCGGCAGTAACGCTGGTTTTATGGAAATAACATTGCCAATACATCAATCGACGGGCGACCAAAAATTTTTCTACAGAATAAATACCTTTTTGTTCAACGACCAATTGATTGTCTCTGACATTAATCATTTGTATGAGTCTTTCAGAATTGATGTTTCCTTCAGCTACGCCCGAATAAAAACTATCTCTTTTGAGGTAATCCATCCTATCCATATCTAACTGACCCGAAATCAATTGTTTAAAAAACGGACGGTGATAAAATCCTTTAAAAATCTCTATCGCCAAAGACAATTTGCCGTTAAACTCAAGATTCAAAGCATCCATAAATTTCAAAGACAATTCTTCGTGATGAACACCCTCAACAATGCTATGCTCCATCGCGTGCGAGAAAGGACCATGTCCGATATCGTGCAACAAAATAGCAATGTATAATGCCTGCTCTTCTTCGTCCGAAATTTCTACTTGTTTAAAGCGTAAAACCTGTACGGCTTGCTGCATCATATGCATACTGCCCAATGCGTGGTGAAAACGGGTGTGATGAGCACCAGGGTAAACTAAATAGGACAAACCCATCTGACTTATTCGTCTAAGTCGCTGAAAATAACTGTGTTGCATTAAATCATACAGCACATCATCAGGCACCGAAATGAATCCGTAAATAGGGTCGTTGATTATTTTTAACTTATTCTTGGTAAACAAATTGTTATTGTTTGATTAGGCAAATATAGGTAGAAATTGAAAAAAAGAATTTTCTTTGTACCGAAAATTCTTTTTTAAATCGATTAGGCTTCCAAATCTACCTGAAAACTCTGTAAAAAATGTACGCTTTTTTCGATATCGTAATGTAAAATTCTGTCGCTTTCTACAAACGGAACTTCTTCTCGATACAAACCAACAAACGATTCTATAAACGGGCTCGATTGTGTAGGTTTGCGCATATCTAAGGCTTGGGCAGCGTTGAATAACTCGATGGCCAAAATTCGCTCTAGGTTTTCGACTACTTTTAGCGCTTTGGTCGCTGCATTGGCTCCCATGCTCACGTGGTCTTCTTGCCCATTGCTCGACACTATGCTGTCTGTACTTGCTGGCACTGTATATTGTTTGTTTTGGCTCACAATGCTTGCTGCGGTGTATTGCGGAATCATAAATCCTGAGTTGAGCCCTGGATTATGTACCAAAAACGGTGGTAATCCGCGAAGCCCAGACACCAATTGATAAGTTCTTCTTTCAGAAATATTGCCTAACTCTGCCATTGCCATTGCCAAAAAATCTAATGATAAAGCCAATGGTTGCCCGTGAAAATTTCCGCCAGAAACAATGATATCATCTTCCACAAAAATATTCGGATTGTCAGTTACCGAGTTGATTTCTGTTTTAAAAACCCTTTTGACATACTCCAAAGCATCTTTAGACGCGCCGTGCACTTGTGGGATACATCTAAAAGAGTAAGGGTCTTGCACGTGTTGCTTGGCTTGTTTAATCAATTCACTACCTTCTAAAATCTCGCTTACAAAATTAGCTGTTACGATTTGCCCTTTGTGCGGGCGAGCAAAGTGAATCAAATCTGTAAAAGGCTCGATACGACCATCAAAAGCCTCTAACGAAATCGCACCAATTACATCAGCAAAGTAAGACAACTTCATTGATTTGATGATGGCATAACAGCCGTAAGCACTCATAAATTGCGTACCGTTGAGCAACGCCAATCCTTCTTTTGATTGCATAGTAATTGGCTCCCATCCGTTTTTGCTCAACACTTTTGATGCTGGCTGACGGTAACCATCAGCATACACTTCGCCTTCGCCAATCAACGGTAATGACAAATGTGCCAACGGAGCCAAATCGCCCGATGCACCCAACGAACCTTGGGTGTAAACCACTGGTAAAATGTCATGGTTATAAAAATCTATCAAACGCTGAACAGTGGCTAATTGCACGCCAGAATTACCAAAACTCAAAGATTTGATTTTGAGCAAAAGCATGATTTTTACAATCTCTTGAGGTACTTCGTCACCGGTACCACAAGCGTGAGACTTCATCAAATTTTCTTGTAATTGACTAAGATTTTCATTGTCAATTTTTACATTATAGAGCGAACCAAAACCTGTATTGATACCGTAAATAGGGTCTGATTGTGTAGCCATTTTGTTGTCCAAATAGCTGCGACATTTGTTGATTTTGAGTACTGCTTCGTCTGACAGCTCTAACTGATGATTTTCAGTAATAATTTTGTTCAACTCTTCGATGGTGATAATATCTGTGCTGATGTAATGTGTTTCCATTTTTATATTTTTATCGGGTAAAAACCCATTTGTTTTTGGTTGATAATTGTTGGTCAAATTGATAACCACCCTCGTTAAATTGCTGAATATCTTCAACTTTTTTCAGGTTGTTATCGGCAATAAAACGAGTCATTTGCCCACGAGCTTTTTTCGCAAAAAAGCTGATGGTTTTGAGCTTTCCGTTTTTATAATCTTTAAAATCTGGAGTAATTATCGTTTGGTTAATCATCTTTTTATCGATAACTTTGAAATATTCGTTGCTGGCCAAGTTTACCACAACTTCTTTTGACGACAATTCTTCAAGCAAAGATTGTGTAACTGTTGTTTGCCAAAATTCATACAAGTTTTTCGCTTCATTCACAGGCATTTTTGTTCCCATTTCTAACCGATAAGCCTCTATCAAATCTAGCGGTTTGAGCAGGCCGTACAAGCCCGATAAAATTCGTAAATTTTTTTGTAGATAATTGATAGATTTGGTCGAAAGCGAATAAGCGTCTATCCCATCATACACATCGCCATTAAAAGCAAAAATAGCTGGTCGCGCTTGCGTAGTAACCTTGTCTAATTGATAATTGCGCTGTTGGTTGCGCTCATAATTGAGTTGGGCAAGGTTTTCTGAAATATTCATCAAGTTTTGTAATTCTTGAGGAGAAAATTTTTTCAAAGATTGATGTACCGTATGTGAAGCCTTCACAAACTGTGGTGTACTGTATTTTTTGGTTGGCAAAGCATCGGTATAATTCAACGATTTTGCCGGAGACAACAAAATTTTCATAAGACGATAATTTGTCACAAAAATAACCCTAATTATTCATAATCGGAAATTCCCCTTGCATTCTTTTAACCATTTGTTTCAACAGTTTTTTTCCGTCTTTTCTGTCCTTTACAACTTCTTTGGCTGTCACCTCTCCGTCTTTTTGTGTGATAACGTATGAAAAAGCAAATTGTGGATTGTTGGGGTTTTTGTTCAAAAAACCAAATCTCAAATCGTTGAAATACAAATATTTATCATCATTAGTAATCACAAATTGATTTTCTGAAATACGTTTCAGCTGTTTTATAACCAACTCATTGCTAATGTTTTGAATCAAATGATGATTTTTCGAAAATGTAATTACAGGAGCAACTTCTTTATCAAAAAAACTATAATCACTTAGGTAAAAATTAGCTTTATCTTCAACAATTACTTGCCACAAAACCGTGTTGAAAGCGGTTGGTTTTACGGTTATCTGCTGGATATTAATTGAATCAAAACGTCCATCATTTAACACTTTTTGTTTAACAAATTGTTGTAAACCAATAGTAAAAAACAAATATAATGTACTCAAAAACAATCCGATATAATTGTACCTCAATCCTCTTTTTTTATTGCTCGACCGCAAGCAAATCGCTACGCCTATCAGCAACGGAATGGTGTATAATGGATCGATGACAAAAATAGATTTGATGGCTAGCTTGGCACCTAGCGGCCAAAAAAGTTGTGTACCCCAAGTGGTAAAAATATCCAGCAAAGAGTGTGTCAGTAAAATCAAAAAACTGACGATATAGGCTTGTTGATAAGTTACTTTACTTTTTTCTCGCCACGTTATCCATCTGGCCAAAATCAGTGATATCAGTAAATAAAAAAGGATTGAATGTGAAAATCCGCGATGAATTTCTATGGCAGAAATCGGGTCATAAAACCACTGACCTATAAGCACATCAAGATCTGGTATAGTTGCAATAACGGCACCGTACAAAAGTGTGCGTTTGTTTACTTTTTGTCCGATGGTAGCCTGACAAACCGCCACGCCCAAAACCACTTGAGTGAATGAGTCCATACCACAAAGATATGATTTTTAGGCATAAAAAAATGCTCGACTTATCGAGCATTTTTTTATAGTTATCCATTTTTATTTGAGTTCGAATGCAATATTGATATTGGCAGAAATTTCGATTTCGCCCTCAGCAACTGTCTCCATCACTGATGCAGTTTCAGCATAATCAGCGGCTTTCATCTGATATACTCGAGGCAAAATTGTTTGTGCGCTATTTTCGAAAACAGAAATTGCTTTACCTACCTGTTGACCAAGCGCTTGTGCATAATCATTGGCTTTTTGCTGAGCGTTTTGTACCGCTTTTTTGCGTGCTTCGGCTTCGTATTTTTCAACTTCAGACGATTTGAATTGAATACCATTGATTTGGTTTGCTCCAGCCTCAATCAAGCCAGCCATAATGGTTTCGTACTTATCCAAGTCTTTGATCTGAACCTGAATGCTTTGACTAGCTTGGTAATATTTCTTTTTGCTTTGGTAATCTTGGCGTTGGTAAAGATTTACACGTTCGGTTTTGTAATCTTTGGCGTTGATACCGCTTTTTTTCAGAAAAGCAATCATCTTGGCCATCACCGCATCGTTTTGGTTTTTGGCCACTTTGGCGTCACTGTCGTTGGTTTCTACCCCGATAGACAAAACTGCTTCGTCTGGTTTTACCATTACTTTTCCTTCTCCAGCAACACTGATAGTGTTGGGTGTTTGTGCGTGCATTGCTGTCCCTAATGCCATAAATAATACAATTAATAAATTTTTCATATTTCTATTCTTTAGTTATGCTAACATTAACCCAACAAGTGTGCCAAAACTATTTTTTTGCATTCAATTTCCATTTAAAATTTTTCTCAATTGCCTTAATCATCTCGCCTGCAATGTCTTGTCCTGTAGCTCCCTCGATACCTTCTAAACCAGGCGACGAATTTACTTCTAACAACAAGGGGCCTTTGGACGAACGAATGATGTCAACCCCAGCTACTTTTAGGTTCATGGCTTTTGCTGCTTTTATAGCAATGCGTTTTTCTTCGGGAGTTGCTTTGACAATTGAGGCAATACCACCCAAGTGAATATTGGCCCTAAACTCTCCAGGCAAAGCCTCGCGTTGCATAGCAGCTACTACTTTGCCATCTACGACAAATAATCGCAAATCTTTTCCATTAGCTTCTTTGATAAATTCTTGCACCAAAATATTGGCATTCAGACTCTTGAAAGCATTGATTACAGACTCTGCAGCTTTTTTGGTTTCGGCCAATACCACGCCTTTGCCTTGTGTACCTTCTAAAAGCTTCACAATCAATGGAGAACCACCTACCATATTGATTAGATCATTGGTATCTAACGGTGAGTTGGCAAAACCTGTAGTAGGTATATCTACGCCATTATTGAGCAACAATTGAAGCGAAAATAGCTTGTCGCGCGATTGAGCAATGGCCTCTGCACTATTGAGACTAAATACTTTCATGGATTCGAAATGGCGGGTCAATGCACAACCATAATAGGTCATGCTTGGACGAATGCGCGGAATAATTGCATCTAAATCATTGAGTATTTTTCCGCCACGGTAATGCATCTCGGGCTGTGTGGCATCAAGCTTCATATAACAATGTCTGATGTTGAGAAAATGGACTTCGTGCCCGCGCAACTCACCAGCTTCTACAATGCGTCGGTTAGAGTACAAATCAGGATTACTTGCTAACAATCCTATTTTGAGATGATTGTCGCCTTCTTTGCCTGTCGGATAAATTTTTATCAAATCTTCGATAGATCTGTCACCGTATCGAAAACTCATTTCTGGATCTACAATCAAGCGGCCACTCATCGCTTCGCGACCAAGTAACATACGATAGCCCATCGAGTCGCGATTGGTAAGGGTAACTTCAATATCCCAAACGGTTTCGCCTAGTCGAAAAGGCGTGCGAACCACATAGCGAGATTCTCTGTTACCGGTAGAACTTTTGATGATGCGTTTGTCTACCACTTTGGCTTCGCATTTAATAGTAGATTTTTGATTATTTTGGAGTGGATTAACCATAAATTTCACCCATAATTCACCTTCTTTATCAAAAGGAGTGATTTGCTCGGCATGCAAAGCAGATGTTTTTGCACCCGAATCGATACGTGCTTTTATCGCTGGGATTGATAACTGTGGGAAGCTCCCCCACTCTTCGCTGCCAATAATAATTTTATTATCCATAGATACTTTTTAATTTTTAACTAAGGTAGATAAAAAAATGAGAAATTGTCGCTTATCCAACAAAAAAATACTAACTTTATAGAAACAAAAAAAACAAATGAATATGTCACAAATCACTTTTAAAGGAAACCCAATAAACACGTCTGGAAATTTACCCGAAGTTGGCACCAAAGCGCCTAATTTTGTACTTACAGCTGCAGATTTATCAGAAAAATCACTGAATGATTATCAAGGTAAAAATGTAGTATTAAATATTTTTCCGAGTGTAGATACTGGCGTTTGTGCACAATCGGTACGTACTTTTAATCAAAAGGTATCATCTGTAGAAAATACCGTAGTATTGTGCGTGTCTAAAGACTTACCTTTTGCACTTTCACGTTTTTGTGCGGCTGAAGGTTTGGGTAATGTAGAGACTTTGTCTGACTTTAAAAATGATGATTTTAGTCAAAAATATGGTGCAAAAATGATTGACGGCCCACTCAGTGGTTTGTTGAGCAGAGCTGTTGTGGTTATCAACCCAGATGGCGAGGTAGCTTACCAAGAGCAAGTGCCAGAGATTGGCCAAGAGCCTGATTACGAAAATGCACTTAGCGCGCTAAAATAATTTTTACAACTCTGGTGATAAACTAATCAACCGGAGTTTTTTTGTTTCTTAATAATTGGGCTACTCCTTATATTTATAGATAAAAAAACCATCCATAATTGCTTATAGATGGTTGAATATATTAATAGGTGTTTTATTCGAATTCTTTGAGTGTGTTGGTGATAATATTCACACAATCCAATATTTGCTCTTTGGTCATTACTAACGGCGGTGCAAATCGGATGATGTTACCATGTGTAGGTTTGGCTAGCAAGCCGTTGTCGCGCAACTTCAAACAAATATTCCAAGCGGTTTCGCTATCAGGCGAATCATTGATAACAATGGCATTCAATAAACCTTTTCCGCGTACCAAATTACAGATTGTAGAATTTTCTATATATTTATTCATCTCTGAACGGAAAAGCGCGCCAAGCGTTTCTGCTTTTTCTGCTAATTTTTCATCAATTACCACGTCTAAGGCTGCCATAGCCACCTCTGCCGCCAATGGATTGCCGCCAAAAGTAGATCCGTGTTGTCCTGGTTTGATTACCCCCATCACAGCATCGTTTGCCAATACTGCCGACACAGGATACATCCCGCCAGATAGGGCTTTCCCTAACACCAAAACATCTGGTTTTACGTTTTCGTGATCAACCGCCAACAATTTTCCGGTACGTGCAATACCTGTTTGTACCTCGTCAGCGATAAACAAAACATTGTGTTGCTCGCAAAGTGCTTTGGCCTTGGCCAAATAACCCTCTTGTGGCACATAAACACCGGCTTCGCCTTGAATAGGCTCTACCAAAAATCCGGCAATATTTTTGTTGTTTTTCAATACTTCTTCAAGGGCATCAGTATCATCGTATGGGATTCTTACAAAACCTTCTGTGTACGGCCCGTAATTTTTCTTAGCATCCTCATCGTTTGAGAAAGAAATAATGGTAGTCGTACGCCCGTGAAAATTGTTTTCGCAAACTACGATTAAGGCTTGGTTTTCCGGAATTTGTTTTACTTCATACGCCCATTTTCTGGTCAATTTTAAAGCTGTTTCTACGGCTTCTGCGCCCGAATTCATCGGCAATAACTTATCAAAACCAAAAAGTTCTGATAGTTTTTTCTCATAAACGCCTAATTTATCGTTGTAAAATGCACGCGAAGTCAAGGCTAGTGTATTGGCTTGTTCTGTTAATGCTTTGACGATAGTAGGGTGACAATGCCCTTGATTTACGGCAGAATAGGCAGACAAAAAATCGTAGTATTTTTTACCTTCTGCATCCCACACAAATACACCTTCACCCTTAGACAATACCACCGGTAGCGGATGATAATTGTGTGCTCCGTATTGGTCTTCCAAGGCGATAGCTTGTGCTGAAGTAAGTGTTGACATAAGTTTTCTTTTTTTGTTGATAGATTTAGTTATTCCTACTTATATTAGGAGAGAAATCATCCGAGGTGCAAGTTACGATATTTTTTACTTTTTTTGTAGTTTCATTTTTACAGATTTATCAACAGTTAAATTTGTTGTAGTCACCAAAACTTTTTGTAGTGGATGTAATTTACATGCAAACAATTTTTATTTTTGCATTATGACAAGAAGAAATAAACGAAAACCGGTTTTTTTTGAAAATCTAGAAGTGATAGATGCCGGCGCAAAAGGTGTATCTGTAGCCAAAGCTCCGGATGGTAAAATCGTATTGATCCCCAATGTAGTACCAGGCGATGTAGTAGATGTACAAACAACCAAAAAACGAAAAGCGTATTACGAAGGGCGCGCTATCAATATCATCAAAAAATCTGAACACCGTATAGATCCTGTGTGCGAGCATTTTGGCTATTGTGGAGGTTGCAAATGGCAAAACATGACTTATGAAAGACAATTGCATTTCAAACAAAATGAAGTTTTTAACCACCTGAAGAGAATCGGCAAAATAGATTTACCAGAGTTTGAACCTATTTTAGGGTCTGAAAAAACCTATTTTTACCGCAACAAGATGGAGTTTTCTTTTAGCGCTAAAAAATGGTTGACACCAGAAGAGATAGAATCTGGCGAAAATTTTGACAACCAAAATGCCCTCGGATTTCACATTCCGCGTATGTGGGACAAAATTTTGGACATCGAAAAATGCTGGTTACAAGAAGATCCTTCAAATGCCATTCGCAACGCTGTAAAAGCATTCGCCAACGAGCATCAAATGTCTTTTTTTGATCCCAAAGACCACAGCGGTTGGTTGCGTACTTTGATGATAAGAACAACCTCTACAGGCGAAATCATGGTATTGATTCAGTTTTTCCATGAAGATGTTGACAACAGAGAAAAATTGCTCAATTACCTCAAAAATACTTTCCCATCAATCACCTCGTTACAATATGTAATCAACGGCAAACCCAACGATACAATTTATGACCAAGAAGTAATCTGCTACTCGGGCAGAGATTATATTTTGGAAGAAATGGAAGGTTTACATTTTAGCATCAATGCAAAATCTTTTTACCAAACCAACTCAGACCAAGCGTATCAATTATATAGTATCACCAGAGATTTTGCTCAGCTCACTGGCGAAGAGCTCGTGTATGATTTATACACCGGCACTGGTACCATTGCGCAATTTGTCTCTAGAAAAGCAAAAAAAGTAATAGGTGTAGAGGCCGTGCCCGAAGCTATTGCAGACGCCAAAATAAATGCTGAGCGCAACCAAATAGACAATTGTGAGTTTTTTGTAGGTGATATGAAAAACGTATTCAACGATGAGTTTATACAAACTCACGGCCAGCCCGATGTAGTAATTACCGACCCACCAAGAGATGGTATGCACAAAGACGTGGTCGCACAAATATTAAAAATTGCCCCTAAAAAAGTGGTTTATGTGAGTTGTAACTCAGCAACACAAGCACGTGATTTAGCTTTAATGGACGAAAAATACAAAGTTGTTCGCGTACGACCTGTAGATATGTTTCCGCAAACGCACCATGTAGAAAATGTAGTCTTGCTCGAACGCAGATAACGCAACAGTTGGTCAACAAATACGAATATATGCAATATTTTAGCCTAATAATTTTGTTATTTCTAATATAAATTTTAATTTTAGCCAAACTATTTTATTTTTAGTTCCCATGCGAAAAATATATCTTCCGATAAATCTATTACTATGTTCCATTTTATGGATCGGTTGTAAAGACAAACCCACTGAGCAAACTACCACAGTTGATGAGGTAGAAGAAACTTACTCTAGTGGCAAACTCGACATACACGTTGATGAGTCTGTAGTCCCTATTTTTGAAGATATTGCTGTGGTTTTTGAATCAGAATATCCAAAAGCCGATTTGCAAACCATTGCATCGAGCGAAAATAGAATTATCAACCTATTGGCGCAAGATAGCATCAGAGTAGCTGTAATGCCTCGTCCACTTACCGACAAAGAAATCAACTATTTCAAAGGTCGGGTAACCCCTAAACAAACTGCTTTTGCTAAAGACGCCATTGTGTTTATGGTCAATCAAAGTTTTCAGGATTCATTGGTTAAATATGATGATATTTTGATGCAAATCAAAGACCCTGAAAATGCAAAATATCAATTTGTTTTTGAAAACGCCAACTCATCACTTGTCAATCAATTAATGAAAGACGCAGGTGTAAAAGAAATTCCGGAACAAATATATTTTAGAAATACTGCTGAGGAAGTTCTCGAATTGGTAGGTAAGCACAAAAATCTAGTAGGCGTTGTTGGTCTCAATTGGCTGGTACAACCCAACGACAAAATTACCGAGTTGATGAAAAAAACTCAGTCTTTGGCGGTATATAACTCAGACGAGAAAGAGTATTTCAAAGCCAATCAAACCACTATTGCCGACGGCACATATCCACTAACAAGAGATATCTATATCATCGATTTGCAAGGAAAAAATGGTTTAGGTAAAGGATTTGCATCTTTTGCTGCCGGTGACAAAGGACAACGTATCGTTCTCAAATCTGGTCTTTTGCCTATAAAAATACCACCAAGACACATTAACATTCAAGAAAACTAAGCTATTAATATAATAAAGTATAACTATACGTATGAAAAAAATTACTTACACCTTATTACTTTCGGCTCTGACAAGCTCTTTTTTGTGGGCACAAGATTTAGCGCAAGTAGAATATGACATGAAATTTGAAAAATATGATACTGCCAAAGAATCATTATACAAATTAATGCGTAAAGAGCCAAAGCCAAAAGAGGGAAAATATTATTACAATATAGGTGTTATCCATATCGAGCAAGGTTTTCCGGATTCTGCTATGATTTACCTCAAAAAAGGTTTGCTCGCAGTAAAAGATATTGATATCAACAATATTGCTATCGGCCGTATTGCCCTAGACGAAGGAAAAGAAAAAGAGGCCAACTCTAAGTTTAATGCTTCTTTGTACAAAGCCAAACCAGGCGAAATCGAATTTTTGTTATTGATTGCCAAAAACTATATCGAGTCTGACAATCAAGATACTGCCAAAGCAATCGAATTTGCTAAAAAAGCACTAGAACAACAACCCAACAGCATCGACGCAAGGCTAGTATTGGCAGATGCATATTTTGCCGAAAAAAGTATAAGAAGAGCTTGGGCTACGTTATTAGAAATCAAAAGATTGGAAGAAAAAAACGTACCAATGCTACATTCGATGGCAAAAATTCATAAATACAACAATGAGTTTCCTGAAGCAATCGAAAAATTAGAATTAGCTATCCAAGAAAACGAAAATTTTGAACCAGCTTATCAATTATTAGGCGAGGTATATTTGGATTATTCTAGATTTTCGGGTGATAAAAGCAAGCGCAAGGATGGTGTAAAATATTATGCAAAATACCACGACATGATCGGAAAATCGTATGATGCAGACAACCAATATGCACAATTTTTGGTAAGATCATTCGATTTTAAAACACTGCAAGAATTTACCGATAAAAATTGGTTACAACGCGGAAACAACTTTCCGTTATACAAGTTTAGAGGTATTGCAGAGTTTGAATTGGGTAATCGCGAAGAAGCTTTTCAACACTTATGGCAATATTTTGACGTACAAGACAAAACCAAACTCAGAGGTGTAGATTTATTATACTACGGATTATCTGAAGTAGAAAAATCTAAAAATGCAGATGGTACTTACAATGAAGAAATGTACAACAAAGCCATCGACAATATCGCACAGGGTGTGAGCAAAGACCCAGAGTTGGCTGAAGAATTGTACCAATACGGTTTGGAGCTTTTCAACGAAGAAAAATTTATGCAATCATACTTTTTGTTTGACATTGGTACGCGCAACCCCAACAACCGCAACTTGGTTTACGATTCATATTACAAAGGCACAACTTTGTATATGTTGAGTGATGAGCCAATGTTTAAAAACCAACGCCAAAAAGCTATTGATGCTTTTGATTTGGCTATCGAGGCCTCTCCTACTTCGCACGAATCATACTTGCAAAAAGCACGTACATTGGTGATGATGAAAGGAGCCACTATCGAAGCTGATGCTGAAAAAACGTACGAAAAATATATCGATATTGTAGAAAACAAAAACTTGATGAATGTGCCGCAATTGAAAAACGGTGTGGTAGAAGGTGCCTTATATATCGCCAACTACAACAAAGACAAAAATCAAGCAAAAGCCAAGAGATATTACCAGAAGGTACTCAACCTTCAGCCAGATAATCATGCTGTGAAAAAGAGCTTAAACAGTTTGAATTAGCAATTAAAACCGGCTTTATAGTCGGTTTTTTTTATCTGTATTTTTGTCGCTATCTTTGTAAAAATTTTATACGTTGGAAAAAACAAATATTCAACAAGGATTGGCACTGCCATTGATGGAAAAATTTTATACCATCCAGGGCGAAGGTCGCTATACTGGGCATGCTGCCTACTTTATCCGATTGGCGGGCTGCGATGTGGGTTGCCATTGGTGTGATGTCAAAGAAAGTTGGGACAAAAACTTACACCCTGTTTTACCCATCCAAGCGATGGTTGACGATGCCAAAAAAAACGGTAACTTGGTGGTTATCACTGGTGGAGAACCGCTGATGTGGAACCTCGACCCGTTGACCAAATTATTGAAACAAAACCACATACAAACCAATATAGAAACCTCTGGCGCACATCCATTAACCGGCGATTGGGACTGGATTTGCTTATCCCCAAAAAAAAACAAACTGCCGCTACCCGAAGTGTACGAAGCTGCACACGAACTCAAATGTATCATCTATAATCACCACGATTTTGAATTTGCAGAAGAGCAAGCACAAAAAGTTAACAAAAATGCAGAATTGTATTTGCAAGTAGAATGGAGCAAACGAGAAAAAATGAATCCGGTGTTGGTAGAGTATGTAAAAAAACACCCAAAATGGAAGATCTCTGTACAAACACATAAATATTTGGATATACCATAAAATTAATGCTATGAAAAAGACTATTATTTTATTATTCATCCTTTTTAATGTTGGTTCTGTTTTTGCACAAGCCAACCGAAATGATGTACGCAAACTGCTCAACCTGGATGGTACAGTACAAAAATATACCAACTTGGTGTACCGATTTGGCAATCAACTGCCTTCAGACAAGAAGAAAAAATTTATGGCTGATGCTGATCGTGTGGTCAACCAATTTGTAGAAGTGCAAGTAAAAAATTATGCAGCAGAATTTAGCCAAAATGAGATATTGAAATTGACCGAATTTTACCAGTCTCCATTAGGTAAAAAATATGTGCAAAAAAATGTAGAGACAAACAGCAATCGGCAAGCTGAGTTACAGAATTTTGAAATCGAAATTCAAGGGCTCGCCATGAAATACATGATGTAAAACTAAGCTTATGACAAAATTTTGGACACTTGTGATGATATTGACAAACCTTGTCATATATGCACAGAATAATGAAAAAACGCCTCCGTATTATATCAAATCGGTACATTTTGAAAAAGAAGGTCAATCACAAATACCTATATTTCCGAAAAACGAAACCATCACTTTACGATTTGATGATTTGATGGCAAACAATGCCGATTATTATTACACCATTACTTATCACAACTACGATTGGACAACTTCTGATTTGCTCAAAACAGAATATTTGACTGGCTTGGACGATATCCGCATTAGCCAAATACAAAATTCTTTTAGCACATTGCAAGCCTACACTCATTATGCTGTTAGCATACCTAATCAAGACACAAAGCTCTCTTTGTCAGGTAATTACATGATTCATATTTTTGACCAACAACGCAACGAAATATTTAGTCGAAAATTTATTGTATATGAAGAGCGCATTGGCATAGGTGCCGAAATCGCAAGACCGAGAAATGCATCGACAAGCCTAAACAAACAAAATGTATATTTTTTGTTTGATTATGGAGATGTAAACTACCAAAATCCGAGGCAAAATTTTAAAGTTTCTATTTTTCAAAACGGACGATTTGACAATGCCATTCATCGAGTAAAACCACAATATGTGATGGGAACCGAATTCAAATACCGTTACGAAGAAGAAACACAATTTTGGGGCGGAAACGAATATTGGTATTACGAAAACAGTCGCCTAACACAGGTGAACAATATGGTAAAAAATGTGACCTCAGACACCGGTTTGTTCAACACGTTTTTGTACACTTTTGAACCTCGCGACTATTATACTTTTCTTGAAGATTTGGACGGAGCCTTTATCCCCAACAACCGCGACCGTAGCAACCACCAGATAGAAGCAGACTATGCTTGGGTATATTTTTCCTTAAAATTAGCAGAAAAAACATCGCAACCGATATATGTAGTCGGGCAATTTAACAATTACGAAATCAGCGAAGATTATTTGGCAGCATACAATCCAAAAACTGGGTTGTATGAGCTAGCATTATTGCTCAAACAAGGCTTTGTCAACTATCGATTTGTAACCGCTGATGGACAAAAAATAGACGACAAAAATGCTATAGACGGTAACTTTTACGAAACCGATAATTTGTATCAAGTATTATTATATTATCGAGGCAATAACGACCGATATGATGCCGCAATAGGCTACGGAGAAGCACGAAGTATTACCATTACACAGTAAAAATTTGCTCATAAACATCTGTAGTGGCTAAATAGCAAAATGTTTTTTTTAGAGCAGAAATATTCGTAAATTTGAACACCAATTCATAAAAACTATTTTTACGAATTATATTCATTGATTTTTAACCAAAAATAAATAGACTAGAATTATGTCAAAAGGTTTTTTTAACGTGCCGGCAGCCATAAACGAGCCGGTAAAAGCTTATGCACCCAACAGCCCAGAAAGAGAAGAAGTATTGAGTACGTACAAAGAAATGTACAATCAAGAAGTAGATATTCCTTTATATATTGGTGGAGAAGAAATCAGAACAGGTAACACCAAAAACTTGTTTCCGCCATTCGATCACCAACACCACTTAGGCGTTTATCACACTGCAGACGAAACTTTGGTAAAAAAAGCCATCGCTACTGCACTCGAGGCCAGAAAAAAATGGTCACAAATGTCTTGGGAACACAGAGCTTCTATTTTCTTAAAAGCTGCTGAGTTGATTGCAGGGCCTTACCGTGCAAAAATCAATGCAGCAACCATGATTGCACAAGCCAAAACCGTTCACCAAGCCGAGATTGATGCAGCTTGTGAGTTTATCGACTTTTTGCGTTTCAACGTGCAATACATGACTGAGATTTACAAACAACAACCTATCTCATCAAAAGGAATTTGGAACAGAGTTGAGCAAAGACCATTAGAAGGTTTTGTTTACGCCATTACACCTTTCAACTTTACGGCTATCTCGGGCAACTTGCCATCGTGTGTAGCCATGATGGGTAATGTAGTAGTTTGGAAACCAGCAGCAACACAAATATATTCTGCCAAAATTATTGTAGAAATATTCAAAAAAGCAGGTTTGCCAGACGGCGTTATCAACGTAGTGTACGGAAACTCAGGCATGATCACAGATACTGTTTTGGACAGCGAAGATTTTGCTGGAATCCACTTTACAGGTTCGACCGGAGTATTCAACAGTTTTTGGTCAACTATCGGACAAAACATCAACAAATACAAAACTTACCCAAGAATTGTAGGAGAAACAGGCGGAAAAGATTTTGTTTGGGCACACCCATCATCAGACGCCAAAGAAGTAGCCACTGCTCTATCTCGTGGTGCTTTTGAATACCAAGGACAAAAATGCTCAGCAGCATCTCGCGCTTATATTCCACAATCACTTTGGGAAGATATCAAAAAATATGTGACCGAAGATGTAAAATCATTCAAAATGGGATCGCCAGAAGATATGAGCAACTTTGTATCGTCAGTAATTAGCGAATCTTCTTTTGATAAATTAGCCAAAGCAATTGACGATGCCAAAGCTTCGAACGAAGCAGAAATCGTAGTAGGTGGTGATTATGACAAATCTAAAGGATGGTTTATCCAACCAACAGTTATCGTAACAACCAATCCTAAATACGACACCATGGAGAGAGAACTTTTTGGCCCAGTATTGACCGTTTATGTATATGAAGACGACAAATGGGAAGAAAGTTTAGAATTGGTCAACAGTACGTCAGAATATGCCTTGACAGGAGCTATTTTCTCTGGATGTAGATACGTAATCGAGACGGCAACCAAAGCACTCGAAAACGCTGCGGGTAACTTCTATATCAATGATAAACCAACCGGAGCAGTTGTTGGACAACAACCCTTTGGAGGTGCTAGAGGTTCGGGTACGAATGACAAAGCTGGTTCGTTAATCAACTTGCAACGTTGGGTTTCACCTCGTACAATCAAAGAAACTTTTGTTCCAGACACTGATTACAGATACCCATTTTTGGGAGAATAAATTTTACAAGAATAAACCGATTTGAATTCAAATCGGTTTATTTTTTTAATAACAGCTTTACAAGAGAATAAATACAGCAATGTGTATCATATTTTGCAAAATATTTATTATTTGTAACATAGATTACATTGACATCTAAAATATTTATCGTACATTTGCGATAAGAAATATGAAAAGAACTTTAAAAGATATCGAGTACCAAGAAAACATCGAGACCTTAGCCAAATTTGCCAAGGCTTTAGGCCATCCTACTCGTATAGCAATTTTAAAACATCTTGAAAATCAATCTTGTTGTTTTACAGGAGATTTGGTTGATGTATTACCTATCGCCCAATCGACCGTTTCGCAGCACTTAAAAGAACTAAAAAACGCTGGTTTAATCCAAGGAGAGTTAAAGCCACCAAAAATTAAATACTGTATAAATATAGAAAATTGGAACACAGCCAAAGCTTTGTTTCAAGATTTTTTTGATTAAATTATTTTTTTAACCTATTTATCGTTTATTTACGATAAACAAAATTCAACTATTATGAGTAAATCTATTAAAATTTTAGGAACAGGTTGTCCAAAATGTAAAACTATGACGGCCGTGGTGCAAGATGTTGTAACACAAAATAATATCGATGCCAAAATTGAAAAAATTGAAGATATTGTAGAAATCATGAAATTTAACGTAGTGACTACCCCCGTTTTGGTAATTGATGACAAAGTCACAATAAAAGGAAGAATACCTTCAAAAAACGAGATATTGGAACTTTTAAAATAATCATTCATGAACTATCATATTAAAGCCTCATCAATTTCGAATAAGAGTGCAGCTATTCAAATAAAAGAATCGAAGATTGACTTTGGAATTACTTCAAATACGGCAGAAACTTTGCCTAATCCTGCCGAATTATTTTTAGGCGCTTTTGCTTCTTGTATCTTAAAAAATGTTGAGCGTTTTTCTGAAATGATACCGTTCAGCTATGTAAAAGCCGATATAGAAGTTGATGCCATTCGGTTGGATAAACCACCAAAGATGGAACACATTAAATACAATTTAACCATTTACAGTAATGAAGAAAAATTAAACGTCAAACTCCTTCAAAAAAACATTGAAAAATTTGGCACTATATTCAATACTGTAAAACAATCATGCGAAATATCAGGAACTATAAATATAATTAACAATGTTTGATTGGTTACAACATTTTTCAGATTGGTTGATATACAATGTATTTAAAGTTGGTGCCGACACCCACTTAGGAAAGGCCTTGAATTTTTTTGTGTATGACACCCTAAAAATTCTTATTTTACTATTTGTTATAGTTTTTATTATGGGGATTGTCAATGCTTATTTTCCCATTGAAAAACTAAAAACTTACCTCAATAAAAAAAAGCTTTACGGGTTGGAGTACTTTTTCTCTTCCATTTTTGGGGCCATAACGCCTTTCTGTTCTTGTTCATCGGTACCTTTATTCATCGGCTTTGTACAAGGCGGAATCCCTTTGGGAGTAACCTTTTCTTTTTTAATAACCTCTCCTTTGGTAAATGAGGTAGCCATTGCCTTGTTTCTTGGTATGTTTGGCGTAAAAGCCACGCTGATTTATGCCTTGTCAGGGATATTGTTAGGAACCATTGGCGGATGGTTACTTGGAAAACTAAAACTTGAGCCCCTACTCTCTGATTGGGTGAAAAAAATCCTTGACAACAAAACGCAACATACTGATTACGAAGAAGAAAAACGCACGTTTAAAGAGCGATTACCTGAGATTTTTCGTAGTGCTTGGGATATTGTAAAAGGAGTTATCGTTTACGTTATTATTGGAATAGCTATAGGAGCTGCCATGCACGGCTATGTCCCTGAAGATTTTTTTAATAAATATCTAGGTGGTGGTGAATGGTGGACAGTTCCTTCTGCTGTTATTCTTGCCGTTCCTATGTATGCCAATGCTGCTGGTATTGTACCTGTTATCGAAGTCTTTGTAGCTAAGGGTGTGCCTTTGGGTACTGCTATTGCTTTTATGATGGCTACCGTAGGCTTGTCTATTCCCGAAGCTACACTACTCAAAAAAGTTATGTCTTTAAAGTTAATCGCCATATTTTTTGCTGTGGTAACAGTCTGTATTATCATTTCTGGATATATATTTAACATCATTTTATAAACATTACAAATCAAAAAACTATTTTCCTATGAACAAAACAATTAAAGTTTTAACAATCCTTACCTTAACCTTTTTATTAACTTCTTGTAATAACAAAGGAAGTGAACACAACCAAGATCACACTGTATCTACAAACAAAAATGTATCTAAAATAGAAGTTTTAGACTTTCACTCTACCCACAGATGTATGACTTGCAATGCTATAGAGGCCAATACAAAATATACACTCGACACATATTTTTCTGAAGAAATGGAAAACGGAAAAATTGCTTTTCAAGTTATTAATGTTGATGAAAAAGAAAACGAAAAAATAGCAGAAAAATTTGAAGCAGCAGGAACGGCTTTGTTTCTAAATGTCATTAAAGACGGTAAAGAAACTTCAATAGATTTGACTGAATTTGCCTTTATGAATGGCAATGACAAAGAAACCTTCTCGAATGAGTTAAAAATCAAATTAGACAACGCCTTAAAAGACTTATAAATGGATGTTTTACAATCGTTATTAGAGCAATACAACATCCCTATTTTATCAGCACTTATCTTAGGACTAATGACCGCCATTAGTCCTTGCCCTTTGGCTACCAATATCACGGCTACGGCTTTTATCTCAAAGAATATCACTAGCCAACGAAAAGTATTTTTGAGTGGACTTCTCTATTCTCTAGGGAGAGCTTTTAGCTACACTATTATTGGTTTGATTTTATATTTTGGCGCTAGTACATTTCATATTGCACGTTTTTTTAATCAAAATGGCGAAAAATATTTAGGCCCATTGCTAATTATCATTGGGTTGATTATGCTAAATGTTATAAAAATCAATTTTTTAGGAAAATCTAATTTTCAGGAAAAATTGTCCGAAAAGTTCAAAGACAAAGGACTTTTAGGTGCTTTTTTAATAGGTATGGTTTTCGCTCTGGCATTCTGTCCTTACAGCGGAGCATTATTTTTTGGTATGTTAATTCCAATGAGCATTGCCTCTGCAGATGGACTTTACCTACCTATTATATTTGCTTTTGGCACCGGCTTACCTGTGATTTTATTTACTTATTTATTAGCATTTACAGCAGGAAAAGTAGGGTTGTTTTATACCAAAATAACCAAAATTGAAAAGGTCATGCGGCTTGTTGCCGGAGTTGTTTTTATCATAACGGGTCTTTATTATATCGCTATTTTCGCAGGGATTTTGAACTAACCAACATGCAAACATATTCTTTTTTAGAAAATAAGTGTTTAATATACATCATAATACCAAAAAAACTGAACACAAATATGCCCCAAAAAATCAAATTCTCTTTGGGGCATTTTCAATTATTGTAAACCCTCAGCAG
>JBFHGP010000013.1:0-29507 GCA_041583035.1 Flavobacterium sp. | reverse complement strand
ACTTTTCGGTACGAACAGGTTTTTTGCAAATCACGGCTATCAAAGAAATGATTCGACTATTGTTTGGTAAAAAATCGTCAGACAGAGGGATTTCCCCTTTTCAGGCTTTTGCGCTTGCCATCAGTGGGCGAGTAGGTACAGGTAACATCATTGGCGTAGCTACGGCGATTGCTTTGGGCGGGCCAGGGGCTATCTTTTGGATGTGGGTCATCGCTTTTTTGGGTGCAGCATCTGCCTTTGCCGAGTCTACTTTGGCTCAAATTTATAAAGAAGAAAAAAATGGACAATATCTCGGTGGCCCTGCTTTCTATATTCTCAAAGGATTGGGTGTAAAATGGTATGCCATGGTATTTGCAATTGCTACTTTGTTGAGTACGTGGTTGTTGTTGCCTGGTATTCAGAGCAATAGTATTTCGAGTGCAGTGGAGAATGTCAGCGGAATAGGTTTGTACGAATTTGCCGGTATGCCGGTGAATATCATTGGGTTAATCATCGTAGCTTTGTTGTCAATGGTTATTTTTGGCGGTGTCAAAAGATTGAGCAAAGTGGCCGAAATCGTTGTGCCGTTTATGGCAGGTATTTATATTTTGATTGCGGTGATTATCTGTGCCATCAATTATCAAGCTATTCCTGAAGTTTTAGGTCTTATTATTTCGGCTGCGTTTAACCAAGAAGCGATGTTTAGCGGTGTTTTTGGGATGGCCATTGCTTGGGGGGTCAAACGAGGTATTTATTCTAATGAGGCTGGGCAAGGTACTTCTCCGCATGCCGCCGCTGCTGCTGCCGTAAAACATCCTGCTCAGCAAGGTTTGGTTCAGGCTTTTTCTGTCTATGTAGACACTTTGTTTGTGTGTACGGCTACTGCGTTGATGATTTTGTTTACAGGGCAATATAACGTCCGTAATCCTTCTTTTGATACCAATCCGCAAGCGAATGAATATGTAGTGCAAAACATTGATCAGTCGTTAGATTATACTGCTTTTACACAAATGGCAATTGCCAAGCATTTTTCTTCTTTTGGCGAAATTTTTATCGCAGTATCATTGTTTTTCTTTGCTTTTACGACCATTATGGCGTATTACTATTATGCCGAGACCAATTTGAGTTTTATATTAGGCAAACGCAACAATATCTGGCTTTTGCGTATTTTACAATTGATGTTTTTGGGTACGGTGTATATGGGCACGGTGCACTCTGCCGATGTGGCTTGGGCAATTGGAGATATTGGTGTAGGCCTGATGGCTTGGGTAAATATCATTGCTATTTTACTGCTTAGTCGTATAGTTTTTAAGGTTTGGAAAGATTACCTCAAGCAAAAAAAAGAAGGGCTCGAAGACCCTATCTTTGTGGCTAAAAATTTGAATATCAAAAATGCTGAAACTTGGCAAGATATCAACGAGCGCCTTCGACCAGAAGACGAACTAGAAGAAGCACGAAATCAGACCAATTGATGATTGACGAGGTATTCGGCAATTTGTACAGTATTGGTCGCTGCACCTTTGCGTAGATTATCAGCTACAATCCAGAGGTTGAGCGAGTTTTTGGCGGTGTCGTCTCTACGGATGCGTCCTACAAAAACATCGTCTTTCCCTTCGGCATAAATAGGCATCGGGTAGGTGTTTGTTGCGGGATTGTCTTTGAGTGTCACGCCAGCTGTTTCGTTCATCATTCGTTTGATATCGGTTACATCAAATGCTTTGTCAAAAGTAATGTTTACCGATTCGCTATGACCACCCACTACAGGTATGCGCACGGCAGTTGCTGTGACCAATACGCTATCGTCACCAAGTATTTTTTTGGTTTCGTTGGTGAGTTTCATTTCTTCTTTGGTGTAATCATTTTCCAAAAAAACATCGCAATGCGGAATGGCGTTTTGGTGGATAGGGTAGTGGTAAGCCATCTCTCCCGACTTGCCTTCCATTTCGTTGTTGAGCTGTCTGACGGCTTTTACCCCAGTGCCGGTGATTGATTGGTAGGTAGATACCACCACGCGGCGGATGGTGTAGGCTTGGTGAAGAGGTTGTAATACCATCACCAATTGAGAGGTAGAGCAGTTGGGGTTGGCAATGATTTTGTCTTCTTTGGTCAATACATCTCCGTTGATTTCGGGTACAACCAACTTGATGTCTGGGTGCATTCGCCATGCAGACGAATTGTCAATGACTACGATGCCTTTTTCTGCAAACTTTGGCGCCCACTCGAGCGAGGTGTCTCCGCCGGCCGAGAACAAGGCCAAATCGGGTGTTTGCTCAACGGCATCGGCCAAGCTTATGACTGTGTAGGTTTTTCCATTAAATTCGATTTTTTTTCCGACCGATTTTTCTGAGGCCACAGGTAACAACTCTGTTACCGGAAATTTTCTCTCTTTTAATACTTGCAAAATAATTTCTCCGACCATTCCGGTCACACCTACAACAGCTACTTTCATGATTTTAATGTTTTAATATATCTATCACAAAATTAGATTTTTTTTACCATAAACCTGTCATTGCACTACTTTTATTATAACAAAAAAGCAATCTATACAGACTGCTTTTGTTTTAATAATATCAGGTGTTATTACATTACTTTCTTTTGAAGATATTTATAAAAGTAACATCTTCTTCTGCGTCATAGGTAGTTAATCTTAGCTCGTTTCCAGAGATAGAATAGGTCACAGAGTCCTCATACCCTTCGCTATCAATTGTTGTAAGTGTGTTACCATTTAATGAATATGTTAATTCGTCTTCTACATCTTCAACACAGTTTGCTTCTTCAGTGTTTTCAAAATATACAAGTGCTAATGATTGATCAGCGCCAAATATAACGTAGTCTTTTTCACAGCCTTCGGCATGTGTGTAATCTACAAGTGTATATTCACCATTTACAAACTCAGTTCTTTTGTTCCACTCCCATTCTCCTACAATAGAGTTGTTGTTTGAGTCGTCATCGTTGTTGCACGATACCAATCCGATGGTGCTGCAAAATGCAACAGTTGCTAATAAAGCGATCTTTTTCATTGTATGAATTTTTTAAATTTTGCGCTAAAGTAATGTTTTTTGATGACAAAGCAAAAAAAAATCAGTTTATTGCATACGAAAGTCTTTTATCTGTATTTGCCAATTGGTCTGATCTTGCCAATTATTTTCACTCAGCGAATAAACCACAGTCATGCGTTGCTCTTGGTTAACTTCATCCAAACGATTGCCTTCACCAAATGCGATAGCATCCATCACAGCCGAGTCGTTTTGCTTGAGATACATTTTTAAATGTTCTTTCTCTTTGCCGATGGCTTTGGCATATCCGCCAGTATCAAACAGGTTTTTGGTCAAAAAAACAGGGTGCATATTGCCAGGCCCATGTGGCTCAAATTGTTTTAATATCCGTAAGTTTTTGGCAGATAAATCGTTGAGGTTTATTTCGGCGTCAATGACAATTTCTTCTTCGCGTAATTCGTCAGCTAAGCTGTTTTCAACTACTTGATTAAATCTCTTTTTAAAGTTGTTGTATTCACTTTCGAGTAGCGTAAGGCCAGCTGCATATTTGTGTCCGCCAAACTGCAACAAATGCTCAGCGCAAGCCTCGAGCGCTTCATATACATCAAAATTTTTGATTGATCTTGCAGAGGCAGCCAATACATCGCCACTTTTGGTAAATACCAGCGTTGGGCGATAATAGTTTTCGATTAAACGAGAAGCCACAATCCCAATCACACCTTTGTGCCAACTCGGATGATATACTACCGATGTAGCACTTTCTTCTTCATTGTTTTCCACGATTTGTTGTAACGCTTGGGCAGTGATGTCTTGGTCCAGCTCTTTTCTAAAAGTATTGAAATCATCAATTTCTCGTGCTACATTTATGGCTTGTTCTAAGTTAAACTCGGTAAGTAATTGCACGGCATAATTACCATGTTTGATACGCCCTGCAGCATTGATTCTCGGTGCGATTTTAAAAACAATATCTGAGATGGTGTAAGCTTTTACACTAAACAAGCCTTTCATCGCCAAAAAACCAGGTCTTTGGGTTTGGTCAAACATTTGTAAACCGTGAAAAGCCAATGTTCTGTTTTCGCCCGTAATGGGTACAATGTCTGCAGCAATCGCCACTACGACAAGGTCGAGGTAGGTAAATAGTTCTTGCTGTGGCGTGCCCAAAGGTTTTGCCAACGCTTGGATGAGTTTGAAACCAACGCCGCATCCGCATAATTCTTTGTATGGATAATCACAATCGTGCTGTTTTGGGTTGAGGATGGCAGTCGCTTGAGGGATTTCATTACCAGGTCGGTGGTGATCACCGATGATAAATTCTATGCCTTTTTGCTGAGCGTAGGCTACTTGGTCGATAGCTTTGATGCCACAATCTAGTGCAATAATTAGAGAAATATCGTTGTCATCGGCAAAATCAATGCCTTGTAATGATACACCATAGCCTTCTTTGTATCGGTCGGGTATATAAGTGACAATGCGATCGGTGTGATTTCGTAAATAACTGTAAACCAATGATACAGCAGTAGTGCCGTCAACGTCATAATCGCCAAAAATCATGATGTTTTCGCCCTCATTAATGGCTTTGACAATGCGATTGACCGCAGTTTGCATGTCTTTCATTAAATATGGGTCGTGTAAATCGTTCAACGACGGACGAAAAAACTTTTTGGCTTCGTCAAAAGTGCGAATACCTCGATGTACCAAAAGCTGAGCAATAATTTTGTCAACACCCAATTGATGTTGCAAATTTTGCACATATTTTTTTTCTTTTTCGTCAAGTTGTTGTAACGTCCAGCGTTTCATAGATCAATTTTTTTGAATTATAAAAAAGACAACCTATTTGCTTTTCTTTGCTTTGGATTTGCCAGCAACAATAGCTACGATTTCGCCTTTGGCAGGTTTTTCGGTATAGTGTTGCAAAACCTCTTCAGCGGTTCCTCTCACGGTTTCTTCATGTAGTTTGGTGATTTCTCTAGAGATAGAAACCATTCTGTCTGCGCCAAAGTATGTTATAAAATCGCTTAAATTTTTGATTAATTTGTGCGGAGAAACATAAAAAATCATTGTTCGGCTTTCTTCTTGCAATTGAGTCAAACGTGTTTGTCTGCCTTTTTTGTCGGGTAAAAATCCTTCAAAAACAAATCGGTCGTTGGGCAAGCCGCTATTTACCAACGCAGGGACAAAAGCCGTAGCGCCAGGCAGGCATTCTACCTCCACATCATTTTCGATACATGTGCGCGTAAGCAAAAAACCAGGGTCAGAGATGGCTGGTGTGCCGGCGTCAGAAATCATTGCAATACTTTGCCCCGCCTTGATTATTTCTGCAAACCGTGTAGCAGTTTGGTGCTCGTTGTGCATATGGTGACTTTGCATAGGTGTGGTAATCTCAAAATGTTTGAGTAATTTTCCGCTATTTCGGGTGTCTTCTGCGACAATCAAATCTACTTCTTGCAACACTTTTACCGCCCTAAAAGTCATGTCTTCGAGGTTGCCAATTGGGGTCGGGACCAAATACAATTTACCCATTACAAAAATCTTTTTTGGACAAAAGACATGAACCTTTTTTCGTACTCTTCCTTACCTTGCCAATCATTAAAATCTGGTTTGACGATATGGTTGATAAAATCTTCTGCTTCATCCCAATCTGTCATGGTGTTGAGTTGCGAAATCACCCGATTTAGGTCGTCTGTATTGCTGTTAAAAAGTTGTTTTTCAAAAGCGATTCGGTCATTTAGCGTGAGCGTAATCGTCTTGGCAAAACTATCATTGACTGTCGTTTTGTTTTTAGGCGTTGCTGCTGGCACAATCTCTTCAAATTCTACTTTTTCAAAAGGCGTTTGGTAAACCGCATCTACTTCAAATTCTACTTGTTTGGGTGCTTTTTCTTCAACGACTGGCGTTGTGGTAATTACTTCGTTAGCGACTTCGGGTTGCTGTGGTTCAACTTGCGTTTCTTCGAGCAATTCTTCGATAATTTCTTCAGACATCATCGGGTTGCTGTTGTGTTTTGGGGTGTTGTCAACATTGTTGTCGTTGAGCAACTCTTCGATTTTTTCTGGTGCTGGCGCTTGGTCAAAACGGTTGAGGTTTTCTTCGTAAAACTTCAGTACGCTCAATTTTTCATACAACTTTTGTGTCTCGGCATGCAAAGCATTTACATCCGATTTGTCTTTCATTTTCAGTATTTTGTGCGCAATAGCAATCAGGTCTGATTCAATAATCTTTTTCATATCTTTTCAAATGAATAAAGTTAGGCGGTTATTTTTTGGTATTTTTGTCCTTTACAAAGTAAAACAAAAACCTTTGTTTATCATAAGAAAATTAAAAAATGTTTCTCGAAAATCCTGTAAATCATCAAGAAAAATTCGGCTGGATTGAAGTCATTTGCGGCTCGATGTTCTCTGGCAAAACCGAAGAACTTATCCGGAGGCTAAAAAGAGCAGAATTTGCCAAACAAAAAGTAGAGATTTTTAAACCCGAGATCGATGTGCGTTATGCCGATGAAGAGGTGGTCTCGCATCAGGGTACATCTATCATTTCTACGCCTGTGCCAGCGGCTGCCAATATCCCGATTTTGGCAGACGGATGTGATGTTATTGGCATAGACGAAGCGCAGTTTTTTGACGACGGGATTGTCACTGTTTGTAATGATTTGGCCAATGCTGGTATTCGCGTGATTGTTGCTGGCTTAGATATGGATTTTCAAGGCAAACCATTTGGTCCTATGCCGGCATTGATGGCGACGGCAGAGTATGTTACCAAAGTACACGCTGTTTGTACGCGTACGGGCAACTTGGCGCACTACAGCTACCGTAAATCGATGGACGAAAATTTGGTGCTTTTGGGCGAAACCGACCAGTATGAGCCTTTGAGTAGAGCAGCTTATTTCAAAGCGATGAAAAAATAATGCAATAAATAATTGATGATTCTTAGGTAAAAAAAACATTGTATCTTTGTGTCACAAACACCAAAAATAATGAAAAATACACTCATAGCGCCTTCAGTTTTGTCGGCCGATTTTGCTAACCTACAGCCAGATATCGAAATGATTAACAAAAGCCAAGCCGATTGGTTTCATATCGATATAATGGATGGCGTTTTTGTGCCTAATATATCATTCGGGATGCCCGTGCTCAAAGCGATTGCTAAGCATGCGCAAAAAACTATCGATGTGCATTTGATGATTGTAGACCCAGACAGATACATCACCACTTTTAAAGAGTTGGGCGCAGATAATCTTACCGTGCACTATGAGGCTTGTACACACTTGCACCGCACATTGCAGGCCATTAAGGCTGAGGGGATGAAAGCTGGCGTTGCCATCAATCCGCATACCAATGTTGCTTTGCTCGAAGATGTAATCAACGATACAGATTTGGTTTGCCTGATGAGTGTAAATCCTGGTTTTGGTGGACAAAAATTTATTGAGAATACTTACAAAAAAATCAAACAACTCAAAGAGATTATTGTGCGTAATAATGCCAATACGTTGATTGAAATAGATGGTGGTGTGACCGATCAAAACGCTCAAAAACTGGTCGAAGCTGGTGCAGATGTGCTTGTGGCTGGGAGTTTTGTGTTTTCGTCAACCAACCCGACAGCGACTATTGCCAACCTTAAAGAAATTACCAAATAATTAATGTTGTAACTTTTTTTGTTGGGTAAATTTATAGAAAAAATAGCCCAAACTTATAGCGTAAACTATAACAATTATGGTTCTGAATGTCGCATTATCAGTATTCATCCAACCGATAATTACAAAAAGAGTAGCGATAAATAATCTAAGATAAAGATTTTTCATAAGCTAAAGATAGGCCTTCTTGCGGATAAAACCAATCAAGAAGGCCTGTTTTTTTATTCGATGTAGCCTTTGGCAGCCTGTAGTGCATCGGTGATACCAGCACTATTTTTTCCGCCTGCAGTAGCAAAAAACGCTTGTCCGCCGCCGCCGCCTTGAATGTGTTTACCTAGTTCACGTACGATTTGCCCAGCATTAAAGTCTTTTTCTGTGGTCAATGGCTTAGAAATATAGCAAGTAAGCATTGGTTTGTCGTTGTTGACTGAACCGATAAGGATAAAGAAGTTATCGGCAGTATTGCCAATTTCGTAAACCAAATCTTTGATGCTATTGGTGTCCAAATCTACTTGTTTGGCCAAAAACTGTACTCCATTGATAGTTGTTACTTCGCTCAACAAATCAGTTTTTAACGATTTTACTTTTTCTTTGAGCAGGGCCTCAATTTGTTTTTTGAGTTGTTCGTTTTCGTTGTACAAACTCTCAATAGCTTTGAGGCTATCTTGCGGATTTTTCAAAATTGATTTGATTTCGCCCAAAGTATTTTCTTGATCTTTATAAAAGTCTTTCACCGCTTGCCCTGTGATAGCCTCGATACGTCTAACGCCTGCAGCAACAGCTCCTTCAGAGGTGATTTTGAAAGACCAAATGTCAGCAGTGTTGCTCACGTGGATACCTCCGCAGAGCTCCATCGACTCGCCAAAGCGGATAGCTCTAACATCGTCGCCATATTTTTCGCCAAACAAAGCGATAGCGCCTTCGTCAATAGCTTGTTGGTACGGAATGTTTCTGCGTTCAACCAAGGTTAATTTATCAGCAATGCGTTGATTGACAAAATCTTCGATTTGAGCGACCTCTTCTGTGGTTAATTTAGCAAAATGAGAAAAGTCAAAACGCAAATAATCAGGCGATACCAACGATCCTTTTTGCTCTACATGCGTGCCCAAAATTGTTCGTAAGGCTTGGTGCAACAAGTGCGTAGCCGAGTGGTTTTTGGCAGCAGCATTGCGCAAACAGGTATTTACTTTGGCGGTAAAAACGCCATCAATATTTTCGGGTAATTTTTTTGCGAGATGTAAAATTAAGTTGTTTTCTTTTTTGGTATCGATGATGTCGATTTTTTCATTAGCCGATGCCAAAGTTCCTTTGTCGCCAACCTGTCCGCCACCTTCAGGATAAAAAGGCGTGTGGTCTAATACGATTTGGTAAAAAGTTCCCGCTTTTTTTGATGAAACTTTTCGCCAACGAGTGATTTTTACTTCGTTTTCTGTTTGGTCATAACCTTCAAAGGTTTCTATGTTGCCATCGATAAGTATTTGCCAATCGTCAGTAGCGACTTCTGAGGCTGCTCTCGAACGATTTTTTTGAATTTGCATGGCTTGGTCAAATCCTTTTTCGTCGAGTTCATATCCGTTTTCTCTCAAGATTAATGCTGTTAAATCTACCGGGAAACCAAAGGTGTCATACAATTCGAATGCTTTTTCGCCCGAAAAGTTTTTGGATTGGCTCTTTTTCATTTCTTCATCCAACAAATGTAATCCTTGTTCGAGTGTGCGCAAAAAGGCAGCTTCTTCTTCTTTGATTACATTGGTGACTAATCCTTTTTGGCTGACAATTTCTGGGAAAAATTCGCCCATCTCTTTTGACAAAATTGCCACAAGCTGATGCATAAATGGCTCTTTGAGGTTCAGGAAAGTAAAACCATAGCGAATCGCACGGCGCAAAATACGTCTGATTACGTAGCCAGCACCATTGTTTGAAGGCAACTGCCCGTCGGCAATCGCAAAGGCAACTGCCCGCACGTGGTCAACGATTACGCGAATGGCAATGTTGATCTTGTCTTGGTCTGCGCTAATGTTTTTAACGTCGTTTTTGGTATATTTTTGTCCCGATATTTGCTCCACTTTTTCGATAAGTGGTGTAAAAACATCGGTATCGTAGTTAGAAGTTACGCCTTGAATAGCCATGCATAAACGTTCGAAGCCCATGCCGGTATCTACGTGTTTTTCAGGTAACTTTTCGAGCGATCCGTCGGCTTTTCGGTTAAATTCCATGAATACATTATTCCAGATCTCGACTACCTGCGGATGATCAGCATTGACGAGTGATTGCCCTGATACTGCTGCGCGTTCGTCATCCGAACGTAAATCTACGTGAATCTCAGAACACGGTCCGCATGGTCCTTGGTCGCCCATTTCCCAAAAATTATCTTTTTTGTTGCCGTGAATAATACGGTCTTCACTGACGTATTGTTTCCAGATATCAAAAGATTCTTGGTCAAAAGGTACATTTTCGCTTTCGTTGCCTTCAAAGACAGAAACGTACAAACGGTCTTTGTCTATTTTTAGAATCTCTGTCAGGTATTCCCAAGCCCATCCGATGGCTTCTTTTTTGAAATAATCACCAAACGACCAGTTGCCCAACATCTCAAACATGGTGTGGTGGTAGGTGTCAAAGCCTACGTCTTCGAGGTCGTTGTGTTTGCCCGATACGCGAAGGCATTTTTGGGTATCGGCAATACGTTTGCTTTTTGGGGTCGCATTGCCCAAAAAATATTCTTTGAACTGTGCCATCCCCGAGTTGTTAAACATCAAGGTAGGGTCGTTTTTTACCACGATAGGCGCAGAGGCTACAATGAGATGGTCTTTGGTGGTGAAAAAATCTAAAAAACTTCTTCGGATATCTTTGGATTGCATAGTTTATACGAAATTTATATAACCGACAAATTTACAATATTTTATCCGAAGAAATAAATAATCAATTTGTTTTGTGTTTTAAAGTTGAGAACTTTAAAGTAGTTCTAATACGAGCGAAATATTAAGTGTGTTATGGTCTGCAAATGATTTTTTGAAAACATTGTTTATATTGTAGGTGCCTCTTAGGCTAATGTTTTGGTATCCTACATACGCGCCTATCCCGTAGGTGAAGTGATTTGCGTTAAACTTGGCATTGGTGGTTTCTTTATATTCTTCTCCATTTTTTTGGTAGCGAAGAAATCTATTCACTTGGCTATATCCTAGAGTTGCGCCTGCACCTACATAAAATGATTGACGTGATTTTTTAATAGGATTGCCAAATTCGTCATATTTTGGTTTAGAAAAATCATATTCGATATAATTAGTCCAATTGTAGTTAAGAATGTTTATTCGTGAACGATCTACTGGAAAATCGAGGTCGACTAAAACCGTTTCGCCATCAATACTTTCAAAAGTTTTGTTGTTTTTAATCTTTGAAAATAAAAAATTAAAGTCTATCGTTGACTTCCAATACCAGTTGGAGGTTTCTTTGCCAACTCTTGTTTTTGCGCCAACACCAAACCCGAAAGAAGATATAAAATTGTTGTCGTAATAATCGTTTTTGCTTTTTCCGTCAACTAATAATGCGCCGTGTCCGAAATAATATTCTAACCCAAAGAGCACTTTGTTTTCGATCAATTTTTTTTGATAAACACTCATGTCGCTGCCAAAATGAATGTTGTTTTCTATTTTTTCATTGATTAATTGGCTTATTTTGCTTTCTTCCAATTTTGTTTCGTTTTCTATTTTTTTTGCATAAAACTCAGCTTTTGCTATTCTAGAAGAGTCGGCTTCGAGTTTTGTGAGTTCATTGTTCTCCAATTTGATTTCAATATCGTTGAGGTCTTTTTTTAAAAGCTCTTTGTTTTTTTTGATGATTAAATCAATATCGTACGAGATATCGTTGATTTGTTTGACAAAAGTGGTGTTTTCTTCAGTGTTTGTCTCTTTTTCTTGTGCGTTGATGGCTACAATACTAGAAAGGAAGATGGCGAAACTTAATAATAATTTTTTCATTTTTGATGTTTTTTAATGTTAGTAGAAGCGTTAAGCGTTTTTATTTTTCGCCAAAAGTTTTGACCGTCAGTGTAGGTGTTTTCTACCTGTCTTTCGATTTCGGCGTGATGTAATAAATTTTCTGGGTTTACATGAATTTTTACAGGCTTGGTCTCTGCTAAAACTTCAGAGGTTGTCTCCGTTTTTTGAGTTTTTAAAACAACTGTGTTATCTGTGTCTTCATTAATTTTTTCAATAATATTTTGCTTTTGTACGACAGCAATTTCTTCATTTTTAGGCTGTTTGTGAAGTGTTTTTTTGTTTGAAAAATGATTGGTTGGTGCTTTCTCAACCGGTTTTACTGATACGACTTGGTTGCTTTTTGTTTCAATAATTTCTTTTTTTTGTTCTGTTTCTGGTATGATTTTAATGTTTTGTTCAATATTGATTAAGTTTTTTTGCTCAGGTGTTTTGTTAATTGTCCATAACCCTATAAACAAAACGATTGATGCAGCGGCTGCCCACAAAAAAGTATAACGTGACTTTGTTTTTTTAGTGTCTGACAAACGCTTTTCCATGTTTGCCCACGCATCTTTAGACGGATTTATCTCTCGTTGATGAAAATACTTTTTCATTTCTTTTTCAAAATCTTTCATCTTAATTGTGTTTTAATTGTTCTTTTAAAATTTTTCGTGCGTATGCCAATTGAGATTTGGACGTACCTACCGATATGTTTAACATTTCTGCTATTTCTTGATGCTTGTAGCCTTCAATGGCATACATCATAAACACATGCTTGCATCCGTTAGGTAAGGCGTCAATAAGTGCTTGGTAGTCTTCTAAGTGTTCTTGTAGATGGTAGGTTTTTTTTGCTTGATTTTGACTGATTTCTTCAACAAAAACCAATTCTTTTTTTTGTCGAAGAAAAGAGATACTTTCTCTCACCATTACTTTGCGAATCCAACCCTCAAAACTACCTGCTTGATTGTATTGATGAATATTTTGGAACACTTTTACAAAACCTCCTAGCATTACGTCTTCTGCATTGTGCATGTCTTTGATATATTGACGACAAACACTCAACATTTTTGGAGAAAACTGTTCAAAAAGTTGCTTTTGCGCCAAGCGATCTTCTTTAATCACTTGTTCAATTAGTTTTTTTTCGTTAAAAAATAATTTTAATGCCTTCAATTTTTTGACTGTTTAATTATATAGACGTAAATAAAATCAGAAAGGTTGTAATGAAGTGAAAAAACTTTTCCGCACAGATAAAAAAGTCTATCTTTGATAATATGCTTATATTTGTACAAATATTAGAATAATGTCAGAACAAATCCAACCGTATAAAAACTCTAATTTAGGTAAAAAACAGCAAGTAGAGCAAATGTTTGATACCATATCGGGCAATTATGACAATCTCAATCGAATGATCTCGCTAGGTACAGATCAAGGTTGGAGACGTCATGTGTTGAAATTAGTTTCTGACACTCAGCCAGAGTCTATTTTGGATATAGCAACTGGCACTGGCGATTTGGCGATTTTGTTGTCAAAATCAAACGCTCAGCGCATTGTTGGTTTAGACTTGTCTGCCGGAATGCTCGAGGTGGGGAAAGAAAAAGTAAAGGTGCTCGATTTGCAAGACAGGATAGAAATGATCCAGGGCGATTCGGAAAACTTGCCCTTCGAAGACAATTCTTTCGATGCGATAACCGTGGCTTTTGGAGTAAGAAATTTTGAAAATCTAGAAAAAGGATTGGCCGAAATTTTGCGCGTGCTCAAGCCTAACGGTATTTTTGTGATTCTCGAAACCTCAGTGCCTACAAAGTTTCCGTTCAAGCAAGGTTACAATTTTTATATGAAAACCTTTATGCCATTGATGGGAAAATTATTCTCTAAAGACCAAAAAGCGTATGCATATTTGTCTGAATCTGCAAAAAACTTTCCGTTTGGGGAGGAATTGAACAATATTTTGCGTAAAATTGGGTTTTCTAATGTAAAACACTTGCCGCAAACCATGGGCGTGGCAACCATATATACAGCATCAAAATCATGAAAAAAATATTAGTTTTATTAGCCTTTGTACTGATTTCGTCGTCGGTATCGGCACAATGGATTTTTGGTAAAAACCCTTACCGTAATCAGCAAGATTGGGACGAACAACGCATCCATTGGGGATATACCATCGGGATGAATACCTATGATTTTAAATTTGATTATACAGAAGATTATCTCAAAAACAGAGGTAGTCAAGAGATATTAACAGAAACATCTTTTGGGTTTGCTGTAGGATTGGTAGGTAACCTTAGATTGATAGAATCACTCGATTTGCGATTCGAACCTACACTCGAATACAACAAAAGAGATTTGATTTTTCCGCACATCATCGACCCAAACCGCGGGCGTAGAGAGGTGAGCACAACTTATTTGCACTTCCCGTTATTGTTGAAATATTCTGCAGTGAGAACGGGCAATATTCGTCCGTTTATCCTAGGTGGTTTTTCACAAAACATCAACCTCAGTAGTAATGAAGATTCGAAAGAAGACAACTATGAAGGTACTTTTCGGATGAAGAGAATCACACACAATTATGAGCTTGGGGTAGGGGTAGACTTTTATTTTCCGCATTTCAAATTATCTACCTCGCTACGCGGATCATTTGGTTTGCAAGACGAGCTAGTGAGAGATTTTAATGAAAATAGCCCTTGGACAGGATATATAGAGTCGATGAAAACAAGAGCGGTGTTTATCAATTTTACCTTTCATTAATAACGATAAATATTTATAAAAGTAAAGCCTTTCTGTTCGAGAAAGGCTTTTTTGTTACTTTACTAATGCAGGATTCACCCATTTAAATACATGCGACTCTTCGCTGATTTTCATTCTTTCTGCCAAGCGAGTCATGCGGTCTGGCAATCTCATCAAATAATCACGTGCTTTTTCTGCATCGTCTGTGAGGTTGTCTATTTTGTCTATCTGCCAACGGTTGATTAACTTATTGAGAATGTCCACATAATCCAAGGCAGTATATACGCCAATGCGTTGTGCCGACTCTGAAAACTGATGGAAAGCTTCGCCTATTTTACCGCCAGATTCTCTAATCAAATTGGCAGGCATGGTAATTTTTCTCTTCATCATGTAGTGAAAAGCTTTCATCATCTCTGAAGGGTCTACTTCAAAAATCCTGTCTACAAATTCAGAATATGCATGGTGGTGTCTCATCTCGTCACCCGCAACCATTTTACACATTCTAGACAATTTGTTGTTGCCATATTGTTTGGCCAATTGCGCCACACGGTTGTGCGAAATATACGTTGCTAACTCCTGAAAACTCGTAAACACAAAGTTTTTGTACGGATCTCTATCGGTACCTGGGTCAAAGCCGTCATTGAGTAAATAATGTGTCGAAATTTCTACTTCACGCATGTTTACTCGGCCTGATAAATAAAGGTATTTGTTGAGCAAATCTCCGTGTCGGTTTTCTTCGCCTGTCCAGTGTTTTATCCAGTTTGCCCAGCCGTTGCCAGGGTCTTCTTCGCCCGCTTTTTGGTTTACGCCCTCAACGTCCATCAGCCAAGACTCATACGTAGGCAAGGCTTCTTCTGTAATGGTATCTCCTACCAAAACTACCCAAAAATCATACGGAAGTTCTTTGGCTAGCTCTCTCAACTCTTTGACCTCTTCCATAAATTCTTCGCCCTCAGAGTCTGGTAACAAATCTGAAGGTTGCCATATTTTTTCGACCGGAATTAGATATTTCTGGACAAAGTCGTTGATGTTTTTTTCTAATAGTTGCATCACTTCCAGACGCACATTTTTTATAGACATAACAATCGTTTTTTACTTTGTATAAAGCTGTTATTAATTTATTTTTGAAACAATAGCTTGTTGAGTTTTTTCAAAAATCTCATCAAAACTATAATCTTTTATTTTTATAGCCGGATGTACTTCTAACGATAATCGAGCACCTAAGCCCAACGGAAACATACCATATTTGAATATTTTCCATGAATTATTGATAGTAATAGGTACAATATAAGCATTTGGCGCGTATTTACAAAGTATTCTCAAACCATTTTCCGAAAACTTTTTTGGTTTTCCGGTGCGTGAACGAGTTCCTTCTGGGTAAATCACAGCACTTCGCTGATGTTTTTCTATATATTCGCCTAATTTTTTAATTGTAGCCAATGCTTGCTTAGAATCTTTTCTGTCGATCAACACAGAGCCACCGTGTTTGAGGTTGAACGAAACGCTCGGAATGCCTTTGCCTAATTCTTTTTTGCTGACAAACTTTGGATGACTTTTGCGTAAAAACCATATCTTCATAGCAATATCATACATGCTTTGATGGTTAGATACAAATATGATTGGTACATTTTTGGGGATAGTATCAATGTTTTTTGTTTGATAGGTGGTACCCAATATATGTCCGCAAGTCAATAAAAAACAATTGAGGATATCAACACTTTTTTTATGTGCT
The DNA here is from genome assembly GCA_041583035.1 of Flavobacterium sp. Lineage (GTDB taxonomy): Bacteria > Bacteroidota > Bacteroidia > Flavobacteriales > Flavobacteriaceae > Flavobacterium. Next base: position 13,475 of record JBFHGP010000013.1, on the reverse strand, counting down.
TGATACCCAAACCAGTTGAGACACACCCATTGTATAGGGTGAAAAATCACCAAACATAGCCCGAAACACAAGTAGAACATTGCCGTTACCGGATAAGAAAGTATTTTTATCACTTTTTTGTTTTCAAAAATACACAAAAACCACCCTTTGAGGGTGGTTTTTGTTCTTTTTTTTAAAAACTTTTGTGCTTAGCAATATTCGTTGTAAGCAGCTTTAAGGTTTTCAGAGATGATTTCTGCCGGATGACCTTCAATATGGTGTCTTTCTAACATGTGTACCAACTCTCCGTCTTTGAACAAAGCCATTGATGGTGATGATGGAGGGAACGGGAACATTTTTTCACGAGCAGCATCCACAGCTTCTCTGTCTACTCCAGCAAAAGCAGTCACAATATGATCTGGTTTTTTGCTGTTTTCTAAACTCATTTTTGCGCCTGGGCGTGCGTTGCGTGCAGCACATCCGCAAACAGAATTGATTACTACCAAGGTAGTACCGCTCTGTTTTAACGCATTGTCTACGTCGTTAATTGTATATAATTCTTTGAAACCAGCCGAAGTTAACTCTTCTTTCATTGGTTTTACAATTTCTTCTGGATACATAATATATTCTATTTAAGTTTAAACAAAGGTACTAAAAAGCTTTTTGTTGAGGCTTAATAAATTCATAAAATTACTAATCATTATTAAGTAGAGAAATAGGTTTGGTAAATGTTGATATTTAGGTCAAAATTATTTAGATTCATCAAAGTTTAGTATATTCGTAGCAAAACCCGATAACTTATTCACATGAAAAAAAATGTTTTAATTATATTGTCATTAGTCACCGTCGGATTGGTCTCTTGTAACGACCAAAAACAAGAAAAAAATCCGTTGCTTACGCAGTGGGATACACCTTATCAAATGCCACCGTTTGACCAAATCAAAAATGTGCATTATCAGCCAGCTATCGAAAAAGCAATAGCTAACCAACAAAGCGAAATCGAAGCTATTGTCGCCAATGAAGCCCAACCTGATTTTAACAATACTATTGAAGCTCTCGAGTTTTCAGGTAAAGACCTCAAGCGTATCACGCGAGTGTTTTACAATGTAAAAAATACTGATGGAGATGAAGAGTTGCAAAAAATCGCCGAGCAATTAGCGCCGGTGCTTTCTAAAAATTCGGATGATATTTTTCTGAACGAAAAGTTGTTTGCACGAATCAAATCTGTGTACGAAAACGAAACCATCAAAGCATCGCTCAATCAAGAGCAAAAACAATTGTTGGAAAAAACATATAAATCATTCGAACGCAACGGAGCCAATTTATCTACTGAAGATAAAGATAAACTACGTAAAATCAATAGTCAGATTTCTTTATTGACATTAAAATTTGGTGATAATGTGTTGAATGAGACCAATAATTATGCTTTGATAGTGGCAGACGAAACTAGGCTAGGTGGTTTGCCAACAACATTGATAGAGATGGCTTCCAAAGAAGCTGAGCAAAGAGGCGAGGCAGGTAAATGGGCTTTTACATTGAGCAACTCATCGGTAATGCCGTTTTTGCAATATGCAGATGATCGTGCCCTGCGTCAAGAAATTTGGGATGCTTATCAGTTGAGAGGAAACAACGAAAATGAGTTTGACAACAAAAAAGTTTTGCAAGAGATTGCCAATTTACGTTTAGAAAAAGCCAATATTTTGGGATATCCATCACATGCAGCTTATGTGTTGGAAGAGAGCATGGCCAAAACACCCGAAGGTGCCTTGGACTTGCTTTACCAATTGTGGCAGCCAGCACTCAAAAAAGCAAAAAGTGAAGAGGCTGACATCCAACAATTGATGCAAGCAGATGGCATTCACGAAGAGGTGAGTCCCGCAGATTGGCGTTATTATTCAGAAAAAATCAGAAAGCAACGTTATGATTTTGATGAAAATCAATTGCAAGCATATTTTAGTTTAGAAAATACACGCGAAGGGATTTTTAAGGTAACCGAAAAATTGTTTGGACTACAGTTTGAGCAATTGTCAGACGTGCCGGTGTATCACCAAGATGTAACCGCCTGGAAAGTAAGCGAGAAAGACGGTACAGAAATTGGTGTGTTGCTGATGGATATGCACCCAAGAGCGTCCAAAAAAGGCGGCGCTTGGATGACGTCGTTTCGTCCGCAAAGTACTGTAAATGGTGAGCGTGTAAAACCGATTATTTCTATTGTTTGTAATTTTACTCCGCCTACGTCAAACACGCCAGCGTTGCTTACTTTTGACGAGGTGACTACCTTTTTTCACGAATTTGGTCATGCTTTACACGGCTTGTTGTCTGATGTGCAATACGAGAGTTTGGCAGGGACGAGTGTGTCGAGAGATTTTGTAGAATTGCCTTCACAAGTACTCGAAAACTGGGCTGCTGAGCCAGAAGTGTTGAAGATGTTTGCCAAGCACTATCAGACAGGCGATATAATCCCAGAGCAAATGATTGAAAAAATGAAAGCAACAGGTACTTTCAACCAAGGTTTTGCTACAACAGAGTATTTGGCAGCGTCTATTTTGGATATGATGTACCACAATATAGAACAACCGCTTGAAGGCGATGTGGCGTCGTACGAAATCAACATGATGGAGCAAGCAGGGTTGATTGATGCGATTATACCGAGGTACAGAAGCACCTATTTTAACCATGTTTTTTCGGGTGGATATTCTGCTGGATATTATAGCTATATATGGTCTGAGGTGTTGGATAGCGATGCGTTTGAAGCTTTCAAGGCGACTTCGTTGTTTGATCAAAATAACGCATCATCGTTTAGAAAAAACATTTTGGAACGTGGCGGTACTCAAGACCCTGAAGAGTTGTATGTAAAATTTAGAGGACAAAAACCAACCATTGAACCGTTGCTGAAAAAAAGAGGCTTGGAATTAGAAAATCAAAGAAGTAAAACAGATATTAACCTAAAAAAATTATAGAAAATGGAACCACACGCATATGAAACTTTGAGTCAGGCTGTGAATGATTTGCAAAAAAGAGGTTATACAGCTGATTTTCTCATTAGTGAAGAAAAAGACTGCTTTTTGTGCATGCAAGGCACTTTAGAGTTGTCTCCAGAAGAATTTTGTATAGACGAGTTTTATCGTTTTGAAGGCATGACTGATCCAGGCGACGAGAGCATTGTGTATGCCGTATCGTCTGACAAACACGGGCTAAAAGGTTTGATTATCAATAGTTATGGTGCTGATTTTGGCTACCGTGCTGCCCAATTGGTCAAAAAATTAAAGAAAAAAGACGAATAACTTTTGTCTAAAAACGAGTTTTATAACTCAGGTGCACAATCGAGTTGGATAATTTGAATGCGCTCTCTGGCTGAATTCCGTTGGCATAAATCAGGTTGAATAAACCGCCAGGCGTGTTGATGCCAATACCTAAACCAAAACTATATAGGAGTCCGTCAAAATTTGCCATCGGGTCGCTGTAGTAAGCAAAATCGGTGATGGTGTGCGCATAAATTTGTTGTGTCAATAAATATCGGTACTCAGTATAAATTCCGCTCATGAGCTTGGCGGTGAGACTGCTCTCGGCAAAACCACGAATAGAATGTACACCGCCAAATCGGTACAACTCATTATACAAATACGCGTCGCTCGCTAGGTAATATGCCTCTGCCTGAAAATTGAGGCTGTTGCGCTGGTTGAAGTCGACGATGTGTGAGGCGTTTAGCGCAACAAAATATTGGTCGGTACTTGGCATGGTAGATGTGTTTCTGGTACCGTAACCCAAACTAAAATCTGCCATGGTTTTGGTCGGAAACAAAAAGTGATTGCGGTAACGCTCGTGCATAAAATTAGCAGTAACAAAGCGGTTGGTATAATTCTCGGCGGCATATAAGTTTTGGTCTCCGGCCACCGATGAGGTGCTTTGGTAGCCAATTCCTACTTTGTTGCGGTAATTGAGGTGGTACAACGCTGCTAGCTTGAGTTTGGTGTTTTGTTGCGTGCTATCTTGTCTAAAAATCTCCATACCTGCATCTATCCCCAACGGAGAGCTAAATATATAAGGTAACGAAATGTTGGCTTTGAAAGTAGATTGCTGGTTGCCGTCGTTTTTCCAATAAATATTAAAGCGCTCTCCCCAATTCATAACATTGTTGAGTTCGATGTCGGCGTTGCCTGTAAACTGTACTTTGTCGTTCTCGTCGGTGGTAAAGCCCAAAATTCCTTCTGCACGGTTGTTTGATGCTTTTTCGATGTATAAAAACAGGGCTGTTTGGTCTTCGGTAAATAATATTTCGGCTGGTTTTTGTGGGCGAACAAAATTGTATTGCTCAATCATCTCGTTGATAGCAGACAAATTGTGACTAGCTACTACTTTGTTCAAAAATCTTTTTTCGATTTGTTTACGGAATCCCTTCGGGAATTTTTCGTAGGGCTGAATGGTGATGGCGTCGAGTTTGCGCGCTTGGTTCATGTCTACAATTAAATCAAAAAAAACGGTGTCGTTGCTTATTTTTTGATTGCTTAGGTCAAAGCTGGTCATTGGGTAGCCTTTTGCCTCAAAAACTTGTAGCCACTGTCGTAGGTAAGCTTCTGTTTGGGCATAACTGGTATGCCATTGTTGGGTGTTGTCGTGTTCACTAGCGATAATAGCCAGTGCGTCATCAGATATGTTTTGAAGCGAAATTTGTGTGTATTTAATTTGTTTGCCTAAATCAATTTTTAACAAATAACTACTGTCGTTTACTTTTTCTAATCGGCTACGATGCGCAAAATATCCCTGTTGGGTAAGATATGTAGAAGTTTCTTGAGCGTAATTGGCAAGAGATTTGGCGTTTGCAAAAAATTTTTCTTGCGTATATTTTTCGTCGACAGTATTGTTTTTTGGAGAATATACAGGTTTTAAGCTCAGATTGTGCTGTGCAAAACCCGTCAGTGTGCTCAAAAAAAGCCAGCCCAAAACAAATAAATATTTCATGATAACAAATTTGATACAAAGCCAGCAGATGAGCAAATAAATCGATATAATTTTGAAAATAAATCAATTGTGTTTGTTTTGAAAGTAATTATTTATATATTTGCATCCCCAAAAATAGTTTGGGAAAGGTAAATATATTTAGAAATTTTATTAAACATTATGCCAACAATTCAACAATTAGTAAGAAAAGGAAGAACTCGATTGACTAAGAAGAGTAAATCGATGGCTTTGGATTCTTGTCCTCAACGTAGAGGGGTTTGTACGCGTGTTTACACAACTACACCTAAAAAACCAAACTCGGCAATGCGTAAAGTTGCTCGTGTTCGTTTGACAAATGGTAAAGAGGTGAATGCATACATCCCGGGTGAAGGACATAATCTTCAAGAGCACTCGATAGTATTAGTTAGAGGAGGGAGAGTAAAAGATTTGCCAGGGGTTAGATACCACATCGTTCGTGGTGCTTTGGATACTGCTGGAGTAAGCGGTAGAACACAAAGACGTTCTAAATACGGTGCAAAACGACCAAAAGACGCTAAAAAGTAATTAATTTAAGTAAAAAGTAATAGGTTAGAAGTCGAGAGATAGTACAGAAGATTCTGTCAAACTTTACACTTTGAGCTTAAACTTTCACTTTTAAAAAGAAACAGTAAGAAATGAGAAAAAAACAGGCAAAAAAGAGACCTCTTTTACCAGATCCGAAGTTTAACGATCAATTGGTTACACGTTTTGTGAATAACTTGATGTGGGATGGTAAAAAGTCAGTAGCTTTCAAAGTATTTTATGATGCTTTGGATATCGTTGAAGAAAAGAAACAAGACGAAGAAAAAACAGCTCTTGAAATTTGGAAAGATGCATTGACCAATGTAATGCCACACGTAGAAGTTCGTTCGCGTCGTGTAGGTGGAGCTTCATTCCAGATTCCGATGCAAATTCGTCCAGACAGAAAAATCTCAATGGCGATGAAGTGGTTGATTCTATATGCGAGAAAGAGAAATGAGAAATCAATGGCGGCTAAATTAGCAGCTGAAGTTTTGGCAGCTTCAAAAGAAGAAGGTGCAGCAGTTAAAAAACGTGTAGATACTCATAGAATGGCTGAAGCAAACAAAGCTTTCTCACATTTTAGATTCTAAAAAATAAAACAATGGCAAGAGATTTAAAATTTACAAGAAACATAGGAATTGCTGCTCACATTGATGCAGGAAAAACAACAACTACCGAGCGTATCCTTTTTTATACAGGGGTAAATCACAAAATCGGTGAGGTACACGACGGAGCTTCGACCATGGATTGGATGGAGCAAGAAGCAGAGAGAGGGATTACAATTACCTCTGCAGCAACTACTTGTACGTGGGTTTTTCCTACTAATCAAGGGCAAAGAATAGATGAATCGCAAGATTATCACTTCAATATCATCGATACTCCAGGGCACGTTGATTTTACCGTAGAGGTAAACCGTTCTTTACGTGTATTAGATGGATTGGTGTTCTTGTTTTCTGCAGTTGATGGTGTAGAACCACAGTCAGAAACCAACTGGAGATTAGCTGATAACTACAAAGTTCCGCGTATGGGATTTGTAAACAAAATGGATCGCCAAGGGTCAAATTTCCTTGCGGTTTGTCAGCAAGTAAAAGATATGTTGAAGTCAAACGCAGTGCCAATTGTATTGCCAATTGGTGACGAAGCAGACTTTAGAGGAGTAGTAGACTTAGTGAAAAATCGTGCGATTGTATGGCATGATGACACACAAGGAGCTACTTTTGACGTTATCGATATCCCTGAAGATATGATTGACGATGTAAAAAAATACAGAGGTCAATTGATTGAAGAGATTGCAGCGTATGACGAAGAATTGTTAGAAAAATACATGGAGGACGAAAACTCTATCACAGAAGAAGAAGTACACAAAGCATTGCGTGCTGCTACTTTGGATATGAGTATTATCCCTATGACTTGTGGATCTTCGTTTAAAAACAAAGGAGTGCAATTTATGTTGGATGCAGTATGTAGATACCTACCTTCACCAACAGACAAAGAAGCTATAGACGGTACAGATCCAGATACAGAAGAGCCTACCTCGCGTAAGCCATCAGTAAACGAACCTTTCTCTGCACTAGCGTTTAAGATTGCTACAGACCCTTATGTAGGTCGTTTGGCATTCTTCCGCGCATATTCAGGAGGATTGGATGCAGGTTCTTATGTATTGAATACTCGTTCTGGAAACAAAGAGCGTATCTCTCGTATCTATCAAATGCACGCCAATAAACAAAACTCTGTAGACCGCATCGAGGCAGGAGATATTGGTGCAGCAGTAGGGTTTAAAGATATCAAGACAGGAGATACTTTGTGTGATGAAAAACACCCAATTGTATTAGAATCAATGATTTTCCCAGACCCAGTAATTGGTATTGCTATCGAACCAAAAACTAAAGCTGACGTTGATAAAATGGGTACTGCTTTGGCAAAATTGGCTGAAGAAGATCCAACGTTCACTGTAAGAACTGACCACGCAACAGGGCAAACAGTAATCTCAGGAATGGGAGAGTTGCACTTAGATATTATCATCGACCGTATGAGAAGAGAATTCAAGGTAGAGGTAAATCAAGGTGAGCCACGCGTAGAGTACAAAGAAGCATTTACAAGAACAGGTAATCACCGTGAAGTTTATAAAAAACAATCTGGTGGACGTGGTAAATTTGCGGATATCGTATTTACTATCGGACCAGCAGAAGAAGTTGACGGTAAAGTACCAGACGGATTACAATTCGTAAACGAAGTAAAAGGAGGTAACGTACCAAAAGAATACATTCCATCAGTAGAAAAAGGATTCAGAGAAGCTATGAAAAACGGCTCTTTGGCAGGTTTCGAAATGGACAGTATGAAAGTTACTTTATCAGACGGATCATACCACGCAGTCGATTCAGATGCATTGTCGTTTGAGTTAGCAGCAAAAATGGGATTCAAAGAAGCGTCAAAAGTTGCCGGTGCCGTAGTATTAGAGCCGATGATGAAACTGGAAGTATTGACTCCAGAAGAAAACATGGGTGATATCGTAGGAGATTTGAACCGTCGTAGAGGTCAAATCAGTTCAATGGATGACAGAGCAGGTTCTAAAGTAGTAAAAGCTATTGTTCCGCTTTCAGAAATGTTTGGATATGTAACTACGTTGAGAACATTGTCATCAGGTAGAGCAACTTCTACAATGGAGTTTTCTCACTACGAACAAACGCCTTCAAACATCCAAGACGAGGTAATCAAAAACGCAAAAGGTAACGCTTAATTACATAAACAATGAGTCAAAAAATCAGAATAAAATTAAAATCATACGATTACAACTTGGTAGATAAATCTGCTGAGAAAATCGTAAAAACTGTAAAAAGTACAGGTGCAGTGGTAACAGGGCCGATACCTTTGCCGACTCACAAAAAAATCTTTACAGTATTACGTTCTCCACACGTAAACAAAAAATCACGTGAGCAGTTCGAGTTAAGTTCATACAAAAGATTGTTAGATATCTACTCTTCATCATCAAAAACAATTGATGCTTTGATGAAGTTGGAGCTACCTTCAGGAGTTGAAGTAGAAATCAAAGTCTGATCTTAATTGAATAAAAATTTGTTTTTTTCAAGCATTGGTATTACTTTTGCCGATGCTTGAAAATTTTATATAGTAAATAATTAATTAAATAATCATTATGTCTGGGTTAATTGGAAGAAAAATCGGCATGACTAGCTTATTTGACGAAAATGGTAAAAACATACCATGTACAGTTTTAGAAGTAGGTCCGTGTGTCGTTACCCAAGTCAGAACCAAAGAGGTAGACGGGTATGAAGCGTTGCAACTTGGTTTCGATGACAAAGCAGATAAGAGAGCGATCAAAGCTGAGCTAGGTCACTTTAAAAAAGCTGGAACATCTGCAAAGAAAAAAGTCGTTGAAATTCAAGATTTTGAAACGGAGTACAAACTAGGTGATGTGATCACCGCAGATTTGTTTAACGAAGGCGACTTTGTAGATGTACAAGGTGTGTCTAAAGGAAAAGGATTCCAGGGTGTTGTAAAACGTCATGGTTTTGGCGGTGTAGGGCAAGCCACACACGGTCAGCACAATCGTTTGAGAGCGCCAGGTTCTATTGGAGCATCTTCTACGCCATCACGTGTATTCAAAGGAATGCGTATGGCCGGAAGAATGGGAGGCGAGAAAGTAACAGTTCAAAACCTTAGAGTTTTAAAAGTAGTTGCCGACAAAAATCTTTTAGTAATTAAAGGAGCAGTGCCGGGGCACAAAAACTCTTACGTAATCGTTCAGAAGTAATGGAAGTAAAAGTATTAGATATAAACGGTAAAGAAACTGGAAGAACTATTGAGCTTTCAGATTCTGTATTTGGTATTGAGCCAAACCAACACGCAATCTATCTTGATGTAAAAAGATATTTGGCTGCACAGCGTCAAGGAACGCACAAAGCAAAAGAGCGTGGAGAAATTGTTGTGTCAACAAGAAAAATCAAAAAGCAAAAAGGAACAGGTACTGCACGTGCAGGATCTATCAAAAACCCATTGTTTAGAGGTGGAGGTAGAGTTTTTGGTCCGCGTCCAAGAAATTATTCATTAAAATTGAATAAAAACTTGAAGAGATTGGCTAGAAAATCAGCTGTTTCAATGAAAGCACAAGAAGCAAACTTGGTGGTAGTAGAAGACTTTAGTTTTGAAGCGCCAAACACCAAGCAATTTGTTAATGTGTTGAAAGCTTTAGGTTTAGAAAATAAAAAGTCGTTGCTCGTGTTGGGAGATGCAAATAAAAACGTATATTTGTCTTCTCGTAATTTGCAACGAGCTTCTGTGGTAACTGGTTCAGGTGTAAATACTTATGATGTTGTGAATGCAAATTCATTAGTAATTACTGAAAGTTCTGTAGAAGGAATTGTTGAAAATTTAAGTAAATAATAGGGAAAATGAGTATATTAATCAAACCTATAATTACAGAAAAAGTGACTAAAGACGGTGAGTTATTTAATCGCTTTGCTTTTGTTGTTGCAAAAACCGCCAACAAAGTAGAGATTAAAAAAGCTGTTGAAAGCGCTTATGATGTAACGGTATTACAAGTAAATACCATGATCTATAGAGCTGATCGTTCTGTGAAATATACAAAAAGCGGAATGATTAGTGGGAAAACTAATGCTTACAAAAAAGCAATAGTACAATTAAAAGAAGGAGAAACCATAGATTTTTATAATATCTAAGAAACATGTCAGTTAGAAAATTAAAACCTATTACCCCGGGTCAGCGTTTTAGAGTTGTTAATGGTTTTGACGCTATTACAACTGATAAGCCGGAGCGCTCATTGTTAGCACCGAAAAAAAGCTCAGGAGGTAGAAATAGTCAAGGAAAAATGACTGTCCGTTACAAAGGGGGCGGTCATAAAAGAAGATATCGTTTAATCGATTTCAAAAGAAACAAGTTTGGTATTCCTGCAACGGTAAAATCTATCGAGTATGATCCAAACAGAACAGCCTTTATCGCATTGTTGTCTTATGCAGATGGTGAAAAGCGTTACATTGTAGCCCCTTCAGGGTTGCAAGTAGGGCAAACTGTCGTTTCTGGTCCAGATGCTGCACCAGGAGTAGGAAACACTATGCCGTTAGCAAACATTCCGTTAGGGACAGTGATTTCTTGTATTGAATTACGTCCAGGAGAAGGAGCGTTAATCGCTCGTTCTGCAGGTACTTTTGCTCAATTAGTAGCGAGAGACGGTAAATATGCAACTGTAAAGATGCCGTCAGGAGAGATACGTTTAGTATTGCTTACTTGTTTGGCAACTATCGGATCTGTGTCTAACCACGATCACCAATTACTTGTATCAGGTAAAGCAGGTAGATCTCGTTGGTTGGGTAGAAGACCACGTACTAGACCAGTAGCAATGAACCCTATCGATCACCCAATGGGTGGTGGTGAAGGTCGCTCTTCAGGAGGTCACCCGAGATCAAGAAATGGTATTCCTGCAAAAGGATATCGTACACGCTCTCGTGTTAAGTATAGTAATAAGTTTATCGTCGAACGTAGAAAGAAATAATTAAGTAGATAGTATGGCACGTTCATTAAAAAAAGGACCTTATGTTCACTACAAACTTGAGAAAAAAGTTTTAGAGAACGCAGAAAACGGAAATAAAGCAGTGATCAAAACATGGTCTAGAGCGTCAATGATTACGCCTGACTTTGTTGGTCAAACTATTGCTGTTCACAACGGTCGTCAGTTTGTTCCCGTATATGTTACAGAAAACATGGTAGGACATAAATTAGGAGAGTTCTCGCCAACGCGTTCTTTTAGAGGGCACGCGGGAGCTAAAAATAAAGGTAAAAAATAATAAGAAGCAATGGGAGTTCGAAAAAGACAAAGAGCTGAGCAAATTAAAGAAGCTAACAGACAAGTGGCTTTCGCTAAGCTGAATAATTGCCCAACTTCGCCTCGCAAAATGCGTCTGGTAGCAGACCTAGTAAGAGGTAAGCAAGTTGAACAAGCTCTAAATATATTAAGATTTAGCAGTAAAGAAGCTTCAATTCGATTAGAGAAATTGTTGCTTTCAGCAATTGCTAACTGGCAAGCAAAAAACGAAAATGCAAACATCGAAGATGCAGATTTGTTTATTAAAGAAATACGTGTTGATGGTGGAACAATGTTAAAACGTCTACGTCCTGCACCACAAGGTCGTGCACACCGCATCAGAAAAAGATCAAATCACGTAACTATTGTATTAGGGTCAAATAATAACACACAAAGCAATTAATAAGGAGTATGGGACAAAAAACTAATCCAATCGGAAATCGTTTAGGAATCATCAGAGGATGGGATTCTAACTGGTACGGTGGAAATGATTATGGAGATAAGCTTGCTGAAGATGCAAAAATCAGAAAGTATATCTATGCTCGTTTATCCAAAGCTAGTGTGTCAAAGATAATAATTGAGCGTACTTTGAAGCTTGTAACCGTTACTATCACTACAGCTCGCCCAGGTATCATTATTGGTAAAGGCGGCCAAGAGGTAGACAAGTTGAAAGAAGAGCTCAAAAAATTGACTGGAAAAGAAGTTCAGATCAACATTTTTGAGATTAAACGTCCAGAGCTTGACGCGCACTTAGTAGCGTCTAGTATCGCGAGACAAATCGAAAACCGTATCTCGTACAGAAGAGCCATCAAAATGGCTATTGCGGCTGCAATGCGTATGAATGCGGAAGGAATCAAAGTATTGATTTCTGGTCGTTTGAACGGGGCTGAAATGGCACGTTCTGAGAGCTTTAAAGATGGTCGAATTCCACTTTCTACTTTCCGCGCTGACATCGACTATTCTTTGGCAGAAGCTCACACTACCTACGGTAGAATGGGTATCAAAGTATGGATCATGAAAGGCGAGGTGTATGGTAAAAGAGATCTTTCTCCGTTAGCTGGTTTAGAAAAACAAAAATCTAAATCTTCAGGAAGATCAAACAAACCAAGAAGAAGAAAGTAATTAAAAACTAAAGTAAAATGTTACAACCTAAAAGAACAAAATACCGCAAGGTACAGAAAGGTAGAATGAAAGGATTGTCTCAAAGAGGAAATCAACTTTCTAACGGTATGTTTGGTATCAAATCTTTAGACTATTCATTTATTACTTCTCGTCAGATCGAAGCTGCACGTATCGCTGCAACTCGTTACATGAAAAGAGAAGGGCAATTGTGGATCAAAATTTTTCCAGATAAACCTATTACAGCAAAACCACTAGAGGTACGTATGGGTAAAGGTAAAGGGGCTGTGGACCATTGGGCTGCACCAGTAAAACCAGGAAGAATCATGTTTGAAGTAGGAGGCGTACCAAAAGAAGTAGCACAGGAAGCATTGCGCTTAGCTGCACAAAAACTACCTGTTAAAACTAAATTTGTAATTGCGAGAGATTTTCAAGCTTAATTTTGAATCATCATGAAACAATCAGAAATACAAAATCTATCTGAAACTGAATTAAGAGAGAAACTTAGTGAGTTGCAGACTACTTATGCAGAGCTAAAATCTGCACATGCGATTTCACCTATTGAAAACCCTCTTCAAATCAAAAATACTAGAAGAGCTATCGCAAGAGTAAATACTCAACTAAGAAAAATAGAATTACAATAATTGTAAGCTCCAGTTAAGATGGAAAAAAGAAATTTAAGAAAAGAAAGAATTGGTGTTGTGACCAGTAACAAAATGAACAAATCTATTGTTGTTACTGAGACGAAAAGACAAAAACACCCTATGTACGGAAAGTTCGTGTTAAAAACAAAGAAATATGTTGCACACGACGAAACGAACGATTGTAACATTGGAGATACTGTAAGAATCATGGAAACACGACCTTTAAGTAAATCTAAATGTTGGAGATTAGTTGAAATCATTGAAAGAGCTAAATAATTATGGTACAACAAGAATCAAGATTAAAAGTAGCAGATAACACCGGAGCAAGAGAAGTATTGACTATCCGTGTGTTAGGAGGTACAAAACGTAGATATGCGTCTATCGGAGATAAAATTGTGGTT
>JBFHGP010000012.1:0-30170 GCA_041583035.1 Flavobacterium sp. | reverse complement strand
GTAGTACTCTACTTCTAGGTATGGCTCGTTCATGGTGATGTTGCCTACGTTCATGCTCAAATCAAACTCGCCTGCTCCGCCTGTACCGCTAACCTCGCAACCGTACATCGCTGTTTGGTTAGGGTTGATCGTTGGGTTGGGACGAACAAATAAGAAGAACGAAGTTGTTTCGTAAACTTGAGGTGAATTGATTGAAGTTACTCTTACCCAGATTTCTTCTCCATCAGTACCAATATAAGCACTAAGGTCGGCATCAGGTATTGCTCCTGTATTGGCAATTGCATCAGCTTCGGTGTTGTGGTAAGTAACTTCGTATCCTAAATTGTTGTTGTAAACTATACTTGTTTGTGGAGTAAGGTCGAATGTGCCTGTATCTCCATCATCACACAAAATTAAATCTGGTAATTGTTCTAAGCCTAATTCACAAGATATGGTTGCTACATCGAAAGATACAATTTTATCACAGTCATATCTTGTGTCAACAATACGTACATATATTGTTTGTACACCATCTACAATATTTAAGGTATAGCTTTCTGGGTTGGTTATTTCGCCTATGCCGTTTTCAGCATCTGCTTGAGTGCTGTGATAAGTGTAAACGTAAAATGGGTTATTTGCCAAATCGTTTTCGACTACAGTAAGGTCGTGGGTGTAGTTGCCTTGATCATCAGCACAATTATTTACCGTGCGAGGTTCGCCAGTTACGATTGGAGGAGTAACTGTGGTACAGAAAGATTTTTCGAATGAACAGCCATTGTCATTCATGAAAACACCTGTAAAGCAAACTTCTCCAAAAATATCAGGTCTTACAGTCACTGTACGGCCGTTATTTGCGGTAGCAATAACCATGTCTTCGCCACTCCAGTCAATTTCTGTCAATTGTGGTTGGAAAGAGAATTGGTCAGATACCAATTCTGGAGCGATCTCCATACTCCATCCAAAAATATATCCGTTATCAGAACCGATGTTGTCGGTAATCTCCATGGTCCAAGTACCGTTTACAGAAGAACCTATAAAACCATCAAAACTTTCGACTGGTAAATAGTCATCTGGTACCCACATAGTGCCAGATCCAGTAGGAGTAGGCATAGTAGGTGCGCCGTTTTGTAATATTTGTGTGGCATCCATTGTCCAGCAATAGGTATATCCGATACCTGGAGTTAGGTCTGCATCGTTGTCTACAGCATCACCAAAGAAAATACCGCCTCCAGATTGTTCAAATAAAGAAACTTCTTGTCCGTCAGGAGAAATCAACACGATGTCTAAGTCGCCAGAATAAGAGTGTTCCATGGTTACACAAACTTGCATAATTTGAGAGCCGTCAGTAATTACTGCATCTTCTCCATAGCAAGTTAATGTCATGGTTGTGGAGTAAGACTCACCACTGCCATCTGGTAAAAAGGTTACACCGGTAACGGGCTGTGTACACTCGATAAGGTATTCTTCGTAAACTTCGCCCCCTTCAAAAGTGCCTTCTACATCAAAAGTGTATTCTTCGTTGTAGCACATCACATCCGGTATAGTAGAAGTAACGTCTGGGTCTCCAGATACTTGTATAACGGTTCTTACCATGTTGGTGTTGCGGCAATTACGGGGGTCGCTTACTACTAAATAAGTGATGTAAATACCAGGCTCATCATAGGTGTAATTGATGGTTTGTCCAGTAAGGCTTTCGCCGTTACCCATATTCCATGTGTAGGTAGAACCTTGTGCGCTATCAGAAAAAGTTGCGCCTCCAACCATTTGTATTGGTTGTCCGACACATGCTTTGATAACATTATCTTCGTTGATGGCAGGTACAGAGCTGTCTATAAAAGCATCGATAATTTGACAAGGTGCCTCACAAGTGATTTGCGCCTTCCATCCAGCGTTGTTGTTGGTTGCGTTAGACACGAATCTAAAAGTCAAACAGCCAGTAGCATTACCTCCTGAAGCTAAGTGTGAAAAAGGAAAAGGGAAATCGTCTGGGTAGGTGGCCATGAGATTGGTTAATGTAATCTCGTCGCCATCATAAATTTCGATATAATCGCCCGGTGCTAAATCAAATTCTTCAAAAACGACTCTGATAGATGCGTCGTCTTCATCTGGGCAAAAAGTAACTACTTGTACAACATTGTCAGGATAGTTGCCGTCAGCTCCGCCGCTGTCATAAAAAACACCTTCGCAGGTGGTGTAGGTAGCACTACTGGCCATTAAATACTCCGTTTGGGCGTAAGTGATAGCTGACACAAACATCATCACCCAAAACAACATAATTTTCTTCATATTTATAATTTTGGTCATCTTATAAAAAATATTTCAAAAGCGAAATTTACACAAATTTAAGACAATGTAAGACTTTTTTTTGATTTTTTTTTCTCAAGAGACGTCTTTTAACACTTAACAACTAATTATTGAGCTTTGGTAAAGTATATCACCGTCAAAATAATTATATTTGCAAATCTAATTTAATAAAAATATGAGTCATTCAGATTTGATACATGATGAAATAGGCGATAACCACATTGCAACTAGCGATCATACGCCTATCAGAAAAGACGCCTTTGACCTGGCAGACGACCAAAAAATAGACCTCATCGAAAAAGATGTAAAACATATTTTGGAGGTTTTAGGTATGGATTTGACCGACGACAGTTTGAAAGGAACGCCAAAACGCGTGGCCAAAATGTTTGTGAAAGAAACTTTTGGTGGTCTTCATCCCGACAAAAAACCTTCGGCATCAACTTTTGATAACAAATATAAATATGGCGAAATGCTCGTCGAAAAAAACATAGTGGTGTATTCTACCTGCGAACATCATTTGTTGCCCATCGTAGGGAGAGCGCACGTTGCTTACATCTCGAAGGGCAAAGTGGTAGGTTTGTCAAAAATGAATCGCATCGTAGACTATTATGCCAAGCGCCCACAAGTGCAAGAGCGATTGACGATACAGATTGTAGAAGAACTCAAAAAAGTGTTGGGTACAGAAGACGTTGCTTGTATTATCGACGCCAAACATTTGTGCGTAAACTCGCGTGGTATCAAAGATATCGAGAGCAGCACAGTAACAGCAGAATATGGCGGAGCGTTTAAAAACGAAACTACTCGTCAAGAATTATTAAAATACATTCAGTTAGAAACCAAATTTTAATTATCATGGCAAAATACCAAGATCACCAATTATACGTATACAATTCGCTAAGCGGACAAAAAGAAATATTTACCCCAATCACACCGGGCAAAATAGGCATGTATGTTTGTGGGCCAACTGTGTATAATTATGTGCATCTAGGTAATTGTCGTACGTTTATTTCTTTCGATTTGGCTTTTAGATACCTCAAACATTTGGGTTATCAAGTGCGTTATGTGCGCAATATTACTGATGTTGGTCACATGGTTGATGATGCAGACGAGGGCGAAGATAAAATCGCCAAAAAAGCACAGTTAGAACAGATAGAGCCGATGGAGGTAGCGCAAAAATACACCATCTATTTTCATACAATTCTCAAACAATTCAACAATTTACCGCCAAGTATTGAGCCTACCGCAACAGGGCACATTATTGAGCAGATAAAAGTGATTCAAGAAATCATTGATAATGGATATGGGTATGAAGTAAACGGATCTGTTTATTTTGATATTGAGGCTTTCCGTAAGGCTAATGAATATGGTGTTTTGTCAGGGCGAAATGTAGACGATATGATGTCTAATACCCGAACATTAGACGGACAATCTGATAAAAAAAATCCGTTGGATTTTGCCCTATGGAAAAAAGCAGAGCCACAACATATTATGCGTTGGCCATCACCTTGGGGCGACGGTTTTCCGGGTTGGCATTTGGAGTGTACAGCAATGAGTACCAAATATTTAGGTAAGCGTTTTGATATTCACGGCGGCGGGATGGATTTGAAGTTTCCGCACCACGAATGTGAGATTGCACAAAGCGAAGCTTCTTGCGGAGAAACACCGGTTAATTATTGGATGCATGCCAATATGCTTACACTCAACGGCAAAAAAATGTCAAAATCTACAGGCAACAACATTTTGCCTGAAGAGCTGTTTAGCGGCGACAACGACATCCTCAGCAAAGCCTATTCGCCAGCGGTAGTTCGCTTCTTTATTTTGCAAGCGCATTACCGCAGCATACTCGATTTTTCTGACGAGGCAATTGCAGCAGCAGAGAAAGGCTATCATCGATTGTTTGATGCCATTGACTCTTTGTCACAATTGACTGCGCAAAGTCAGTCTACATTTGATGTAAAAGCTTGGTCAGGCAAGTGTTATGAGGCGATGAATGACGATTTTAACAGCCCTATTTTGATTGCACATTTGTTTGAAGCTGTCAAATGGATCAACGCTTGCAAAGAAGGCAAAGCCGGGCTCACACAAGATGATTTAGCTTTGCTAAAAGAGACCATACGTACGTTTGTGTTTGACGTTTTGGGCTTGTTTAGAGAGAGTGACAGTGCTGGTCAAAACGATACTTTGGATGATGTAATGCAGATATTGATAAATTTGCGTAACGAAGCGCGTGCCAACAAAGATTTTCAATTATCAGACCAAATCAGAGATCAACTGGCGGCTTTGAATATAGAAATCAAAGACGGCAAAGACGGCACAACATATAGTATGTAAAAGTTAAAAATCTGTTACAATTTTATGCAGATTATCCGCAAAATATTGATTTTTCCGTTGGTGGTTTTGGTGCGATTTTACCAAGTAGTTATTTCGCCTCTCAAACCGCCATCGTGCCGGTATTCGCCCACTTGCTCACAATATATGCTCGAAGCATTAAAAAAACACGGCCCTTTCAAAGGCTTGTATTTGGGCTTGCGCCGCATCGCAAAATGTCATCCGTGGGGCGGTAGTGGTTACGACCCAGTGCCCTGATTGTTTAATTAATTTGTACATTTACCAAAAATATATTTTATGACAACTGCATTGTCTATCACCTGGAATCCATCTCATGGAATAGATCTAGGTTTTTTTACGCTCAGATATTACAGCCTTATGTTTGTTATCGCATTTGGACTCGGATGGTATATCACCCAAAAAATCTTTCAGCGCGAAGGCGAGTCTCAAGATAATCTCGACAAGCTTTTTATCTACACCATTTTTGCTACATTGCTAGGTGCACGATTGGGCGATGTGTTTTTTTACAGTTGGGATTATTATCAAAATCACCTGCTCGAAATTTTATTGCCTGTACGATTTTCGCCAGAGTTTGAGATTGTAGGTTTTACTGGTTTGGCAAGTCATGGTGCGGCTATTGGAATTATTTTGGCGATGATTTTTTATAACAGAAGAGTCATTCCGCATCGTCCTTTTTTATGGATTTTTGACCGTATTGTTTTGCCGATAACGATTGGCGGAATGTTTGTGCGCTTTGGTAATTTTTTCAATACCGAAATCTACGGACATGTAACCACAGCAAGCAATCCGTTTGGGGTAAGATTTGTGCGCGAAAGTGAATTTTGGGCAGATAAAAGTGTGACAAAAATCACTCAAATTGCCGACCAAAATGAGGCCTTCAAAGCCATTGCGTCAGACGAAAAATATAGTCAGATATTAGAAGCCATCCCTTTCAGACATCCTACACAAATGTATGAAGCCGCAGGCTACTTTTTTCTATTTTGGGTATTGTTCTTTTTGTATTGGAAAACCGATGCTCGTCAATATTTAGGAAAAATATTCGGTATTTTTTTAGTATTACTATGGAGCATCCGTTTTGTTGTCGAGTATGTCAAACAAAGTCAGGGTGGTTTTGAGAGTGCTTTGGGGGTATTCTCGACCGGTCAGTGGTTGAGTATTCCGTTTATCATCATCGGTATTTATTTGTGGGCAACTGCCAAAAACCGTCCGTATAAAGATTAGATTTTTTGAAAATATCATATTGAATAGAGAGATTGCTGTTTGGGCAATCTCTTTTTTATTAGGATAATTGTAACATTTTGCCTTAATCAACTACTTATTGTTAAAGTATAAAACAGAAAATCATGAGTTTACAAATTTCCGGATTAACCAAAACATACAAAAACGGTGTAAAAGCCTTAGATAATATCGAGTTGCAAATAGGCACAGGAATGTTTGGCTTGCTGGGGCCCAACGGCGCAGGCAAATCGTCTTTGATGCGTACCATTGCTACCTTACAAACACCAGACAAAGGCAGTATACAGTTTGACGATGTAAATACTTTGCAAAATAAAATGGAATTGCGAAAAATGTTGGGTTATTTGCCACAAGATTTTGGGGTGTATCCGAATATGTCGGCAGAAAATTTATTGCATTATTTTGCTCAACTCAAAGGTATTTCTGATAAAAAAGAACGCCAAAGCATGGTTGATTATGTGTTACAAATCACCAATCTCACCAGTGTAAAAAACAAAAGTGTAAGTGGGTATTCGGGCGGTATGAAACAGCGCTTTGGGATTGCACAGTTGTTGCTCAACAAACCAAAATTGATTATTGTAGATGAGCCAACTGCAGGTTTAGACCCGGCAGAACGCCATCGTTTTTTGAATATTTTACGCGAAATAGGGACAGAGCATACCGTGATTTTTTCGACACATATAGTAGATGACGTGAGAGAACTGTGTAATGAAATCGCTATCATGAATGGCGGAAAAATTCTTTACCAAGGTACGCCTGATGAGGCGCAAAACAAACTCGAAGGTAAAATTTGGATGCGCATTATTGAGCGCAGCGATTTGGACGAATTTTCGCAACAATACAATATTATTTCTTCAAATTTTAATCCAGACAACACACTCAATATTCGTGTATTGAGCGATGAAAAACCGCACGAAACCTTTGTGCCGGCAAAGCCGCAGCTCGAAGATGTGTATTTTGTAACCCTAAAATTTGACCAATAATGTTTAAAACAATATTCGCATTTGAAATCAAACGTTGGTTCAAAGACTATAAATTTTATCTCTACATAGCCATCTTTTTTGTGCTTGCATTTTTGAGCATGGCGTCGTCTGTAGGGTATTTTGACAATTTTACCACAACCACAGCATCCAACCTCAAGGCCAATTCGCCTTTGATGATTAATGCGCTCATGAATGTGCTCACACAGTTTGTGTATTTTATCATCCCGACGGTTATTGGCGCTACTATTTACCGAGATTTCAAATACAATACTCATGCTTATTTGTATTCGTTTCCGATCACGAAAAAAGATTATATTCTCAGCAAATTTTTTAGTGGTTTTCTCATTACTGTTTTCATTACTTTAGGTATTGCAGTAGCGTTTTTGATTGCTACAATGTTGCCTTTTGCCAATCAAGATTTGCTGGTGCCAATCGATATTTGGGCGTATTTTCAGTCTTATATACTTTTTGTGATTCCGAATATATTTTTTGTGGGTAGTTTGGCTTTTTTGTTGGTCACCCTCTCACGCAACGTTTCTACCGGGTTGATCATGGTGATTTTGCTGTTTATTATCAATGGTATTATCTCTGTGGCTACACAAGATATAGACGATAAATATTATGTAGCACTGTTCGAGCCTTCGGGCGGTGAGGCATTGGCATACATTACTAAATATTGGACGATTGATGAGCAAAACCAACTGTCTATTCCGTTTACTGGGGTGATTTTGTACAACCGCCTCATTTGGATTGGGATGGGGATTTTGTTGTTGTTGCTTACCTATGTTTTGTTTTCGTTCAATTATCAAACATTTAGCTTAAAAAGAAAAAGTAAAAAAGGCAAAAGACTGACTAAGAATAACTTTGACAGTATTTTTAGACTCAACTTGCCATCGGTAAAACTCAATTATGGTTTTGCTGACCGTCTCAAAACAGCTATTCGCATGTCGCGTTTAGAGTTTCGTTTTATCATCCGCAATTGGATATTTATTGCCTTTTTGTTGGTTTTGTTACTGTTCATAGGTGTCTCCGGGGCCAATCTTGGGTCGTTGATGGGGACCAATACACACCCAGTTACTTGGCGAATCATCTCGTCTGTAGGTGGTAGTGTAACAGCTTTTAGCAACTTGTTGATTTTTCTTTTTGCAGGTATTCTTATTCAGCAATCGGCCATTAGCAGAATGAATCTTTTGGTAGACTCTTCGCCTATACCCAATTGGGCTTTGTTGCTGTCTAAGTTTATCGCCATGGTAAAAATGGTTTTACTGATTTATGTAGTCGGTATTATCGCCTGTATTGTGGTGCAAGCTAGTTATGGATATTACAATTTTGAAATAGGGCAGTACCTTCAACATTATTTTGTATACAAGTTTTTGGGCGCATTGATTTTGATTGTATTCTCTTTGTTTATTCAAAATTTCTTCAAAAATTATATCGTCGGATTTTTTGTAATTTTATTGTTACAATTTTTACCAGTTGGATTAAATAAGATAGGTGTCGAGCTCGATATTTTCCACTTCAATTCTGGGCCGGGGGTGAGTTATTCTGATATGAATGGCTACGGTTCTGTCCGATCTTTTTTCTACTATAAATTGTATTGGCTGTTATTTTGCGGAATTTTATACGCGATTACTTTATTGTTTTGGAGAAGAGGTTTGCTTAGCGGTGTCAAAGAGCGTTTGCAAATTGCCAAATCTCGCTTGACTGCTCCTGTTGTAGTGCCGATGCTTGTGTTGGCGGTAGCTTTTGTAGGCTTAGGTTATGGGTTGTATTATCAAGACACCAAGCTTTCGCCATATTTTTCTAACAAAGAATGGGAGCAAAAACGTGCCGATTACGAAAAAACCTATAAAAAATATCAATATATGGCGCAGCCTCGCATTGTAGATGTTTTTGTAGATATGAATATTTATCCAGAAGAACGTAACTATGATGCTAAGGCAAAATTTGCGTTGGTCAACAAAACCGATGTTGCTATCGATACCATTTACCTTGACCATAGTCGAAATTTACAATCGATAGAATTTGATAAATCTAATCAATTGGTATTGTCAGATACTATTTTTAATGTTCGTTTGTATCAATTAGATCAACCGTTGATGCCTGGCGATACGCTCAAAGCCTTGATAAAAGTAGCAAATCTGCCCAACACTTGGCTCAAAGACCGTTCGCCAATTATCGAGAATGGTACTTTTGTAAATAATATGTCGCTTTTCCCGAGATTTGCTTATAACGAAGGAGCAGAAATAAGCCATAACGATATTCGTGAAAAATATGATTTGCCGCCCAAAGAGCGCATGGCTGACCCAACCGATAGTGAGGCGTTGAAAAATACTTATATTGCTGAAGATGCTGATTGGATAAATTTCGAAACAGTAGTGAGTACCTCGGCCGATCAAATAGCGATTGCGCCTGGATATTTACAAGCAAACTGGGAAGAAGATGGTCGTCGTTTTTTTCATTACAAGATGGATCAAAAAATGCTTAATTTTTATGCCTATAATTCGGCACGATTCGAAGTGAAAAAAGAAAAACACGATGGCGTGAATTTCGAAATTTATTACCACAAAGGACACGAGTATAACCTCGACCGAATGATGTTGGCGATGAAAGAGTCGATTGCTTATTACTCAAAAAGTTTTAGCCCTTATCAGTTCCAACAAGCGAGAATCATTGAGTTTCCGCGTGTGTTTGGTATATTTGCTCAGGCCTTTGCCAATACGATGCCTTTTTCTGAAGGGATTGGTTTTATCGCCAAAGTAGATGATGAAGACCCCAACGCGGTAGATTATCCATTCTCGGTCACTTCGCACGAGATGGCACATCAGTGGTGGGCACATCAGGTGATTGGCGCCAATGTAAAAGGAGCAACACTGATGTCTGAGTCGATGGCTGAATACAGCTCACTCAAAGTACTCGAAAACCGCTACGGCAAATCACAAATGCACAAGTTTTTGAAAGACGCACTAGACGGCTATCTCAGCGGTAGAAATAATGAATGGAAAACAGAAAATCCGTTGATGTATAACGAAAATCAACAATACATCCATTACAAAAAAGGATCGTTGGTGTTGTATGCTTTTAGTGATTTGTTGGGCGAAGATAATTTTAATAAAATCATTCAAGAATATGTACAAGATGTTGCTTTTGAAGATGCACCTTATACCACCTCGATAGATTTTGTGAACCATCTCAAACAAGGTACGCCAGATAGTTTACAATATTTTATCACCGATATGTTTGAGACAATTACCGTGTATGATAATAAAGTAGTGAGTACAAAAGCTACAGAAATGCCTGATGGTAAATACCGCGTAGAGCTAGAGTTTAATGTGTCTAAATATCGTTCTACCAACGCAGGAACAAAAGTGTATAAAGACGAAAAAGGACATTATATGGATTTTGGTAGTGGAGAAGAAAAAATCTCATCGTTGCCGCTCAAAGATTATGTAGAGATAGGTGTGTTTGGCGAGAAAGAAAAAGTGGGTAAACATAAAGTAGACCGCGAAATTTATCTCAAAAAATATTATATCGATAAAATCAATAACAAAATATCGATTATTGTTGATGAAAAACCAACAGAGATAGGTGTCGACCCTTACAATAAGTTGATTGATATTGATGCCAACGATAATCGAAAGTCGGTTGATTAAAACAAAAAAAGACTGCTCGTGGCAGTCTTTTTTTATAGAATAAATTTTGTTATTTAGCTTCTAAGCGAGTAGTGATTACGCCTTCTTTATTGGAGAGAGTAAAAACATTGCCTTCAGAATAAAAACCAGCAGACTGGTTGATGTGTGTCAAAAATTGTTGCTCTAGCGCCATGTTTGGACAATCCTTCTCGGTGTGTGAAAGGTCAGAAAACTCTATCTTTTCGTCGCTTGTCATTTTTACCACAGCCGTAAAAGAATTACAACCCAAGTTGCCTGTAACGGTGTTGTCTTTATGAATAGTTAAATGTGGTGCGCTGTCGCTAGCATGGTTGAGCGCTACCGCCTCACCATTGATTTCGGTAAGCGTCCATTTGCGTTCATAGACGTTTCCAAGTAAGTCATAAGGTTTTTCTGTTGTTTTGTTGGTAGCAGTTGTCTCGTTGTTTTCTTGTTTTTTTTCGTTTTGACAAGCAATGGTTGTGGCGGCCAAAAAAGCCATCAATATGTATTTTTTCATAGGTATTGGATTAATCAGAATAATGATTCTAGACAAAGTTATGCAAATTTGCTTCATGTCAAAATTAGTCAGATTGTATTTTGAAAAATTATTTTGGATCAATATTTGCAATACTTACAATAAAATGGTTACATTTATCAGTCAAACCATACATTAACCGTATTTTTGCACAAAACAAAATTATGAAGATAGGAGAGTATAATACCCTAAAAATAGACCGTAGCACCTCTGTAGGTTTGTACCTGACAGATGGCAATGAAGACGTGCTTTTACCTAATAAATATGTGCCTGCCAAAATCGATATGGACGAAGAGATTACAGTTTTTGTTTATCTCGATCAGCAAGAGCGCAAAGTAGCCACAACGCTCGAACCCAAAATTTACCTCAATGAGTTTGCACTGCTCAAAGTCAATTATATCAACAATGTTGGCGCATTTTTGGACTGGGGCTTAGAGAAAGATCTTTTTGTGCCTTTTAGAGAGCAAGCCCGAAAAATGCAAGAGGGCAAACGCTATGTGGTATATATGTACCTCGATGAAAAAAGTGGCCGATTGGTGGCATCGTCAAAACTCAACCAGTTTTTGGATAATGAGAATGTTACGGTGGCCGAAGGCGATGAGGTAGATTTGATAGTAACACACATTACTGAGGCGGGTATCAATGTGATTATCAATGAAAAACACAAAGGTTTGATGTATAAAAATGAAGTGTTTGAAGATTTGAGAACCGGCGACCGCATTGTAGGTTATATCAAAAAGGTGCGTGATGATGGCAAAATAGACGTTTCGCGTCGTCCGCTTGGAGTCGCCAATCTTGAGCAATCAGCGCAAGAAGTGCTGGATTACCTCAAACACAACCAAGGGTTTATCCCATTGACAGACAAAAGCGATCCTGAAGAAATAAAAAGTGTTTTGGAGATGAGTAAAAAATCTTTCAAAAAAGGCATCGGGATTTTGTATAAAGAACGAAAGGTAGATTTGCGCCCAGATGGTGTGTATTTGCTCAAAAAATAACCATAAAGATTGATGAAAAAGCTTTGGCTTATCTTATTGACCATCGGATGTATTCATAGCAATGTGCATGCGCAGATAGAAGATACCGACCTGCAAGAGCTGGTTATCGAGCGTATGTCTGATAAAAATGTTGCAGAGATAATTTACGAAATCCGAAAAAATTTGTACAACAATTATGCAGATAATGATTATCGATATTTGGTAGAAAATTTTTCGACTATCCAAATCGATGATTGTACCGATAGCCTCATCGATATTCGGATGTTGTATAATGTGAATTTGGACTTGAAAAGAAAAAAAATCAACAAATATGTAATCAAATCTGATCAAAATAGAGAAAATCTCAACCCTAATTATTTTTCGCTCTATCCAGGTGCCAACGATTCACCATTGTATTGGCTTACCGAGTTTGTTTTGCGAAAATATGTAAATGTGGTAGAGCTCGACTTTTTTATCAATGTGCGTGATTATCACTACAGCCGAAGCATGGAAAAAGGCAATATCCGTGTAGATTTTAGCGCCGCAGGCTTGTATTATGGGCACTTTGTGTATGACAAAAATTACAATTTGTTGGAGGTCGAATTTAGATTAGACGAACCTTATCCGATAGATCATTCGCAGTCAAAAAACGGCAAGTTTATGTTTCAAAAAAATTGGGTGTATCAGTCAGAGTTGCTTCAAATTAAGTTTAAACTCAATGCCAAAAACAAATTGTACATACAATCGTTAGAAGCGAGCGAAAAGATAGTTGATTACAACTTTTTGCGATACAACAGCAAAGGCGAAGTGATGGTAGACGATAGAAACCTAGACTTTGATACTCGCCTGAAATTCACCAAACAATAACCAAAATTATCTGTCCGAAAATTATTTTGACGAATATAAATTTGTCCAAAAAAAGAAATATATTTGCGAAACATTAGCACAACAAAATCACAACAATTATATGAATGCAGTTTTTACCCCAATAGAGAAAGAAAACATAGAAGGTTTACACTTTCCGGATATCGATGTATTGACCGATAAACAAGAGATCTTACAACGTAAGCAAGACTTAGAGAGAGCTATGGCGCTGGGTAACACAGAGCATGTAAAAATCAAGATATTTTTTGAAGACGACAAAGAGCAATTGGTTACACACACTACCGTTTGGGCAGTTACACCAGAGCGTATTGTGCTCAAAAAAGGAGTAGTTATCCCAATCAATAGAATCCACAGAATAATATAAAATTGGTCAAAATAAGGCTATAAATCCGACAACTTGTCGGATTTATTTTTAACCAGATAAGCGCCCAATTTACAAATAGTTTAGTATTTTTACTGTCTGAAACAAACATTAAGCAAAGCATGGCAACATCTTTCGAAAAACATCAAAAAAGAAGACTGATTACCTCATATTTCTCGGTAATTCTTAGTATTTCTTTAGTTTTATTTCTTCTAGGCTCATTGGGTTTATTTGTTATCAATTATGATAGAATCTCAGACAATTTTAGAGAAAACATTCCGATGTCGGTCTATTTTACTGACGAGGCAACACCACAAGATTTAGAAAAATTTGAGCAAGAAGTAAGTCAGGCAGCTTTCACCAAAGATATTACCTTTGTGCATAAAGACTCTGCGGCTGCACAACACCAAGAAGTGATAGGAGAAGATTTTGTGCATTTTCTCGATTTTAACCCGCTGCAAAACTCATTCGACATGCACTTCAAAGGAGCGTATGTTACCCAAGATTCTATCAAAAATATCGAAATGAGTTTTAAAGAAAATCCATTGATAGACGATGTGGTTTACGACCGTCAGTTGGTAGATTTGGTCAATGACAACATCCAAAAAATAAGTTTTTGGGTTTTGGTCGTAAGCGGATTTTTTACCCTAATTTCTATCTTGTTAATCAACAGCTCTTTGCGTTTGTCTATTTATGCCAAGCGTTTCATTATCAAAACGATGCAGATGGTTGGAGCAACCAAGTCATTCATCCGCAAACCGTTTATCTGGACAAACATAAAGCTAGGTATCATCGGTGCTTTGGTCGCCATTGTGGCTATTGTGTCGCTGGCAATTTATATCAATAATCAACTGCCAGATATTCAGCTATTGGCTGGTTATCAATCGTTGGCGATGGTGTGTGGCGGTGTGTTTTTGTTGGGAATCCTCATCGCATATATCAGCACATATTTTGCTACCCAACGCTTTTTGAATTTACAATCAGACGAATTATATTAACATGAAAAATACATTTTTATTCAACAAAACCAATTATATCATTTTGCTGGTTGGCGTGCTTACTATCGCCTTGGGCTTTATTTTGATGGCTGGCGGCAAAAGCTATGACCCCAATGTTTTTGACGAATCGGTTTTTAGTTTTAGACGAATCAGACTAGCGCCAACAGTTATTTTTATAGGCTTTGGTGTTTGTATTTACTCCATTTTTTATACGCCTAAAAAAAAGAATAAATGATCGAAATCATCAAGGCACTTATTGTAGGTGTCGTTCAAGGGCTTACGGAGTTTTTACCGGTGTCATCGAGTGGACATATTGTGATTGCGCAAGAGTTGCTCAACTTGCATTATGACGAGGGCGAAAATCTAGTATTTGCGATTGTCTTGCACTTTGCGACCGCGCTGAGCACCATTGTGGTTTTTAGAAAAGATATTGCTCAGATTTTTAAAGGATTGTTCCAATTCAAATGGAATGACGAGTTCAAATTTTCGCTCAAAATAGTATTGTCTATGATTCCGGCCGCGGTAGTTGGACTTTTTTTCAAAGACAAAATAGAAGAATATTTTACCAACTTGTTGCTAGTAGGTTGTATGTTGCTCATTACAGCAGCGTTACTTTTTTTTGCAGACAGAGCCAAGAATACAGGTAAAAAAGTAAGTTACAAAGACGCCTTTATCATCGGATTGGCACAATCGGCAGCAGCGGTTTTTCCTGGGCTTTCACGCTCGGGTTCGACGATTTCTACGTCTATCATTTTAGGGAATGACAAAGCCAAGGCAGCACGTTTTTCATTTTTGATGGTTTTGCCACTTATTTTGGGCGCAACCGCCAAGATGTTTCTCGAAGCACAAGAGGCAGAAGCCGCTTTCAACATGGATATTTTACCGTTGGTTGTTGGTTTTTTTGCCGCTTTTTTCTCTGGATTATTCGCTTGTAAATGGATGATTGATTTTGTGAAAAAATCTAAATTAAAATATTTTTCTATTTATTGCTCATTGGTCGGGTTAACGGTCATAGTTTATGCTTTATTCAAATAATATTATTCAATAAATTTTTATGTTTGAAAAATTAACCAAAGAACAATTTCAAGAAGGGCAGGTATTGTTGATTGATAAACCACTTACTTGGAGTTCGTTTCAGGCGGTTAACAAAATCAAACATACACTTATCAAAAACCTTGATTTACCCAAACGTTTCAAAATAGGGCATGCCGGCACTTTGGATCCTTTAGCAACAGGCTTGTTGATTATCTGTACAGGTAAATTCACCAAAAAAATTCCGCAATTTCAAGGGCTTGTCAAAGAATATACTGGCACTATCACCCTCGGCGCCACTACGCCTTCTTACGATTTGGAGACGGCTGTTGACAAACATTTTGCTACCGAGCATATTACCGAAAACCTTATTCACGAAGTCTCGCAACAGTTTGTTGGAGATATTGTTCAATATCCGCCTATCTATTCTGCCATCAAAAAAGATGGCAAACGATTGTACGAACACGCCCGAAAAGGGGAGGAAGTAGAGATAAAATCGAGACAAATAAACATCAAAACTTTTGAAATCACGCGTATAAACTTGCCCGAAGTAGATTTTAGAGTGGTTTGTAGTAAAGGTACATACATTCGTTCTTTGGCGCACGATTTTGGCAAAGCTTTGCAATCTGGAGCACATTTAGCGGCTTTGCGACGTACCAAAATTGGTGATTTTTCTGTGGATAACGCCGTAGAGCCTTTAGATTTTGTCGAGATGTATTTGAATAATTCACCAAAAAATTAATGATGATTGATAAAATTATTTTATTTGTTATTTTTGGATTAAGCCAAATTGTATCGGCACAATCATCAGTTATAAAAACCGGAGATTTGCTGTTTATCGATACACAGTGTGGCCCAATGTGCGAGGCGATTAACGCTGTTACTGAGGGATTTGAAGGGCAAGACTTTAACCACGTAGCGATTGTTTTTGAGGATGCACAACACAATTTTTTTGTATATGAAGCCATTAGTCAAGGTGTGGTAAAAACGCCATTGGATGATTTTCTCAACAGGTCAGATGTCGTTTATAAAGGCACGATTGACGAGAGTTATCAATATTTAATTCCCGACGCCATAGATTATTGCGATTCGCAATTGGGCGTGCCTTACGATGCTGATTTTTTGTATGATAATGGCAAATACTATTGTTCAGAATTGTTGTATGATGCTTTTTTGTATGCCAATGACAATCAGCCATTTTTCCGCCTGTTTCCGATGACATATAAAGCACCCGATACCAATGAATTTTTTTCTGTTTGGATAACTCACTTTGCTCAGCAAGGGATTGATATTCCAGAAGGTTTGCCAGGTTGTAATCCGGGAGGGATGAGCCTGAACGCTCACCTGCAAATGGAAAAATTATCGCTTAATTAGTCGTTTCTTTGCTTGCAGCCAAGCCTACTAATCGAGCAATGATAACCGCCGGAAAAAGAATACCTATTACCGATAAAAACGTGGCCAACATTTTGGCAAAAACATTCACAGGGTAAATATCGCCAAAACCAACGGTGGTGATAGACGATAAGCTAAAATAGATGTAGTGAATATAATCGATATCGTTGCCCTGAAGCTCTACATTGCCCTCGATAGACGAGCCGGTGGTGGCGTGGATAACTTCTAAGACCAAGGCTCCCATCAACGCAAAAAGCAAATACACATTGATAGCCCCGATGATACGATAAGTATTGATGCTTTGATCTCGAAAAAGCAACCTCAGATTGATGATGATAAATAATAAAGTATTCGCAATCGCAATTGCGTTTTCCAACACATAATAGGAGTAAGGATTGTCGCCAAATCGTATTATTCTCAAAACCAAATGTACAGTAAACAAGCTGATACTAAGGGTTATCAACCATTTGTTTGGGGTAGAAAATGCGCCAGTCAAAAAAACACTGAGCAATAAAATATTAAATAATAATACGCCTTGGTCGCTGTTGGCCATGACTATTGGTAACACAAAAACTGCTCCTATTAGCATCAACAATAAGGTAGCAAAACTCACATCTGCTAGCCAGTATCTTTGTAATTTGTCGACGTATTTTTTCATTTCTTTTTCTACTTTTTCTTACAATTGATACGAAGGTAATATTTTAAAATTAAACAATTTATGCCAATAAACATAAAACTATGTAAAGAAAGATTGCACTGATGTTTTTTTTAGTAATTTCGTGGTTTAAATCAATTTTATGCGTGCATATATATCTGTTTCTCCCGAACATAGAAAAAAATTAAGCAAAGAATTTATAGCTCTTGGAATGGCGCTAAGTGGTGTAAACGCAGATGCTTTTATTTTTGTGGACAAACATCAATGCCAAGAAGAGCAAGAGCAAGAATACCTCAATCTGGCCATGCAGCACATAGACGCTTCAAATTTTATAATAGTAGAGGCAACACATCCGTCAGTGTTGTCGTGCCTGGAGCTTGGGTATGCTAAAGCTCGTAAAAAACCAATTGTATATTTGTAACACGCAGAGGCAAAAGTAGAGAGCTTGATGGCTGCGATGGGTAATTTTCATATTTTATACGAATCACCCAAAGATCTTTTTGACCAAATGACAGAGTTTCTCAAAAATGTTTTGCCCCAATAATGTATTGACATAACATCAACATCAAACAAAAAGCACAACTTTATCGGTTGTGCTTTTGTTGTTTTTACATGTTTCTTATAATAACTCTTCTTCCTCCGCCACCTCTTCTTCTCTCAGGTTTGGCTCCGTCTTGTCCGCCAAATTTGTCAAATTTGTAGGTTAACGAAAACATGACATAGCGCTGTAGCACGGTGTTTTCTTGGTCAATGACTGATGTCGCCGATATGCTGCGCGAGGTACCTACGTTTTGCCCTAGAATATCGTAAACTTTTACTTTTGCTGTCATCGATTTTTCTAAGAATGTATAGGCCAAACTGGTATTCCACAAAAAGAAATTGCGCTGAAAACCTTCGCCAAGGTTAGAATTGTAAGTGTAGCTAAAATCATTACCCCATGTCCAGTTTTCTGGCCAATATGAAGTGGTTTGTATAGCAAAATTGTGCGTGAGATTTTCTCTACGGTCAATTTGGTAATTGGTATAATCTGTTTGATTAAAAGACAATCGATAGTTAGGCGCAATCGTTAACAATTCGCCATAATCCCAAGACAAGTATAACCTTGGAGAGAAAGTATAAGTGTCACCTTCGTACAATTGTCCATTGGTGTATCCTTTTGATTTGGATAGATTAACACTCGTTCCTACACCATATCGCAAGGTGTGTTCGTCAAATTTCATTTGTTTGTTCCAATCCCCATAAATACCAATATTGTAAGTGTCGTTAATGTTGCGGTAAGTGGTAGTTTGCTTTCTGTTATCGTCATAAACAGAGTAGTTTGCTATTGCTTCGGTGTTGTAATTACCCCACAAATAAACGCTCCATCCGGTACGCATCTGAAAATTGTATTTTCTGATTCCACCAGATAAACTATGTGTTTTGGTTTG
Organism: Flavobacterium sp.; assembly: GCA_041583035.1. Taxonomy (GTDB): domain Bacteria; phylum Bacteroidota; class Bacteroidia; order Flavobacteriales; family Flavobacteriaceae; genus Flavobacterium. The sequence continues at coordinate 11,407 of JBFHGP010000012.1, read as the reverse complement.
GTCCAAATTTTCGTTACCCACAAAAGTGTTCAACGGGTTATTCAATCGTTCATAAGGCAGTAACTGCATAGCTGATGGGTTGCTAGTGTTGTAACCATAACGAACGTGGTAAGACATGCCATTTTCTTTTCTGTATCGTGCATTCAAACTCAAAAAAGGTGCTGTATATTTTTTGTCAACGTTATAAACATTGTTCATGTAGTTAGCACTCGCATCGAGGTTGGTGAGGTTTACTCCTGATGATATCGATAGGTTTAATTTATCTTTTTCGTAGGTCAACCCAACAGACGGACTGTTAGTGATAGATGAGATTTGCGTGTTGGTAGACAAGCGGTCTTCTAGTTGGTTAAACTGTCCGGTAACATCATCAAAACTATAAGTAAACAATTTGTCTGTTTGTTGATTGTAGCTCCATTGGTAACCAAAATCTAAGTACATGCCTTTTTTTATAGGTTGAGAATAGTTGGCTCGTAATGAGTATTCATCGTTGGTCGATCGGGTGATTTCTTCCTGGTTACGAATATCATCTGGGGTATTGTCGCCATAAAACAAGGTTTCTGATTGGGTAAAACCGCCACCTGAGGTTACCGTATTGTCATTGCTCAGGTTTACACTAAAGTTTTTGCCATTGTCGTCCAATTTTTTGGTCAATTGAATACTGTTGGCAAACGTATTGCTACTCACATCGCTCGATGAGTTACTGTTACTTTCATTTAGCAAAGTGCCGTTTTCGTCAAAAGTAGCGGCGGTGCTTTTATTGATACTAATATTTTTTGAATAATTAAAAGATGGATCAAAATAAATTTTGGTGTTTTCATCGATTTCCATTTCAAAGTCTGTCGTTGCACTGTGCTGTATGTTCTCGCGGTGGTTAGAGCTAGTCGAATTAGTCAAAAATTCACCATCAGGCAATAGATAAGTACTGCTCGAACGGTTGTCGTTGTCGTTTACCTCTCTGTTGATATAATAACTGATGTTTGATTCGAGTTTGTCAAAATACAAATCGGCATAGTTGGCACCAATCAAATCGTTTCGGCTAATACCAGTAGTACTGCCACCAAACAAGTTGCGTCCGCCAAAACTAAAAAATGCGCTGCGCCCGCCACCCATATTGTCAAAAACTTCATCCATAGAAAACCCAGACGAGTTTATGTTGTTGGACGATGCCATCAAACTGATTTTTCTGTCGCCTTTAAAATAATTGAGCAAGGTAGCGGCTTCGTAGCGTTCGTCACTGCCATATCCGCCAGTAATTCGTCCCATAAAACCTTTGTTTTTGTCTTCGTCTATGGTCAGGTTGATACTTGCTTCGTCGCTCTGTGCGGTACGTCCCGAAAACTCTTCGGCTTTGGTTTTTTTGTCAGACACCTGCACTTTGTTGATGAGGTTTGCAGGCAAATTCTGCAACGCAATACTCCCATCACGATTAAAAAATGGCTTACCATTCACCAATATCTGGCTTACTTTTTTACCGTTTACAGTAATGTTTTTGTCAGCATCTATTTCTACGCCAGGTAGTTCTTTCAGTAAAGCCTCTACATTGGCATCGGGTCTTACTTTAAAAGAAGAGGCGTTAAACTCTAACGTATCTTTTTTTACACGGATAGGAATATCAGCAACAATGACCAACTCTTCGAGCTGTTCTGCATCTTCTTCGAGCAAAATGTTGCCAAAATTGATATTTTCTTTAATGTTGGGATAATTAATTATTTTTTCTTTGTAACCAATCATCGAAAAAGTGATGTTTGCCGAATCTTTGACGGGTTGAAAATTAAGAGCAAAATCACCTCTTTCGTCTGAAGAGGTATAGGCGATCATGGTAGAGTCTTGGGCAGTCATGGCTAACACGGTTACATCGCTGATAGGGTCGTTAAATTCGTCATGAAACTTACCGCTTACCTTGATTTGTGCGGTGGCGCTTAGGCCGATTAAAATACATAAAAGTGTGAGTATTCGCATAAAATAGTATTGTATGTTGTCAAATTTAGGTTCAAAATCTATTGTCGAACTGATTCATAGGTAGTTAAAAAATAACGTTTGTTACACATTGGGTCAATTATTTTTCTTTCTGCTACAATAATTATACCTAAAATTAATAATTGGCTAATTGGTATAAAAAAAGAGGTCTTTTTGTGACCTCTTTTGTTGTTTATTTTTGTCTGAAAAATATTTCTATCGGTACACCCGAAAAATTATAATTCTCTCTCAATTTGTTTTCGACAAAACGTCGGTACGGATCTCTGATGTATTGTGGCAAATTGGCAAAAAACACAAACTGTGGCGTGTGTGTAGGCAATTGCATGCAAAATTTAATTTTGATATACTTCCCTTTTATCGCCGGTGGTGGGTTGTGCTCGATAATTGGCAGCATTACCTCGTTGAGTTTTGAGGTCGAAATACGATTTTTTCTGTTTTCAAATACTTCAACAGCAGTTTCTAGAGCCTTGAGCAAGCGCTGTTTGGTGAGTGCCGATACAAAAACGATAGGCACATCTTCGAACGGAGCAATTTGTTCACGGATTCTTTTTTCGTATTCTTTGGTGGTTTGATTGTCTTTTTCTACCAAATCCCACTTATTGATTAATATGACAACGCCTTTTTTGTTTTTTTGTGCTAGCCAAAAAATGCTTTGGTCTTGCCCTTCAAAACCGCGAGTAGCGTCAACTACCAACACACATACATCGGCATGCTCTATCGCGCGTACAGAGCGCATGACTGAGTAAAATTCCAAATCTTCTTTTACTTTCGATTTTTTACGGATTCCGGCAGTATCTACCAGGTAAAAATCAAAGCCAAAACGGTTGTATTTGGTGTCGATAGCATCGCGGGTAGTCCCAGCGATGTCGGTTACTACAAATCTGTCTTTTCCTATTAAAGCATTGATGATACTAGATTTTCCAGCATTCGGACGACCCACAAATGCAAAGCGTGGCAGTTCTTCATCTTCTTTTGCTGCTTCATCTTCGGGCGGTAACACCTTGACCAAAGCATCTAGCATTTCGCCAGTTCCGCTCCCGCTGATACTTGCAATCGGATAGTAATCGCCCAGCCCTAAGTTATAAAACTCATAAGCATCTTGCAGGCGTTTGCCGTTATCTACTTTGTTTACTACAAGCAACACAGGCTTGGTTACTTTTCGCAACAAATTTGCAACTTCTTCGTCCATTGGCGTGAGACCTTCTTCGGCATCTACTACAAACAAGATTACATCGGCTTCGTCTATAGCGAGCTCTACTTGTTTGCGGATTTCTCCTTCAAAAATATCGTCTGAGCCTTCGATGTACCCACCGGTGTCGATGATAGAAAAGTTACGTCCATTCCATTCGCTTTTTCCATAATTACGGTCGCGAGTTACCCCACTTACCGAGTCTACGATGGCGTCTCGGCGTTGTATTAGTCGGTTAAATAAGGTCGATTTTCCTACGTTAGGTCGGCCTACTACGGCTACTATATTGTTCATGTTTATTTTCTTTTGAGCGAGCAGCAAAGCTGCGAGCGGTTTGTTTTTATTTGTTGTTGTATCCGAAACGTTTGAGCTGTTTGTTGTCGCTTCGCCAGTCTTTGTTTACTTTTACATACGTTTCGAGATGTACTTGTTTGCCAAAAAATTTCTCTAAATCGGCACGAGATTCTATCCCTACTTTTTTGATGGCTGCGCCTTTGTGACCAATAATGATACCTTTTTGGCTGCTGCGTTCGACCATGATGACAACGCGTATGCGGATAATATCGTCTTCTTCTTTAAACTCTTCTGTGACAACTTCGACCGAATACGGAATTTCTTTGCTGTAATTTAATAAGATTTTTTCACGTACAATCTCATTGACAAAAAATCTTTCGGGTTTGTCAGTTAAGCTTTCTTTGTCAAAATAGGGTGGAGAGTCTGGCAGTAATTCTAAAATACGGTCAAAAACTTCTTTGACATTAAAATTGTTTAAAGCAGACAATGGATAGATTTCTGCATTGGGCAATGTCTCTTGCCAATAACCTACTTGTTCTTCTAAAAACGTCTGATCTGTCTTGTCGATTTTATTCAGCAATAGCAATACAGGAATTTCTGTATGTTTTATTTTATTGAAAAAAGATTCGTCTTTGAGCTGTTTTTCGCCAACTTCTACCATATATATAAAGATGTCGGCATCTTCAAAAGCAGATTTTACAAAATCCATCATCGAATTTTGCAATTGATACGCTGGTTTTATCACTCCGGGCGTGTCTGAAAAAACCACCTGAAAGTCGTCACCATTCACAATGCCAAAAATACGGTGGCGCGTGGTTTGCGCTTTTGAGGTGATAATAGACAATCGCTCGCCTACAAACGCATTCATCAAGGTTGATTTTCCTACATTGGGGTTGCCGATAATGTTTACAAATCCTGCTTTGTGTGTCATACTATTTTGTTCTAAGCCACAAAGGTAGCTATATATGACGAAAGATTAAACAATTTTTTTTCAGGTTTTTTTGTGTATTAAAAAAAAGCGTTATATATTTGCACCACAATAGCGCGGGATAGAGCAGTAGGTAGCTCGTCGGGCTCATAACCCGAAGGTCACTGGTTCGAGTCCAGTTCCCGCTACTAAGCAAAGAGTTAACAGCAATGTTAGCTCTTTTTTTTGTTTTAGAAACAAGGATTGATGAGTGAGCAATAAGGTTTCAGCGGTATTACATTAAAAAAGTTCTCATCAAGCAAACATTATTTACAAGCTACATCACCTAGCAATTTGTAGAGTTAGTCCAAAAATTGTACTTTTATGCTTTTAAAAAACAACCAAAAATGCAAAACATCTTATTGACAAAATTTGACGAAACACCGTTTTCGAAAATACAAAATACTGACTTCGAACCTGCTTTTGAACAAGCCATAGAACAAGCCAAAAAAGAGGTTGACCTCATTGCTAATGATACGGCAAAACCAACTTTTGCCAACACGCTAGAGACACTGAGTTTCTCGGGTATGCAGTTAGACAGGGTTTCGAGTGTATTTTTTAACTTACATTCGGCAGAGACCAACGACGATATTCAGCAAATTGCCCAAAAAGTTGCGCCAAAATTAGCTGCTTTTAACAATGATATTATCCTCAACGAAAAGTTGTTTAACCGCGTAAAAACCGTTTACAACAATCCAGAAGATTCATGGACGGCAGAGCAAAAAACATTACTTGAAAAAACGTACCGCAATTTTGTCAGAAACGGCGCTTTGCTCAACGAGGCAAACAAGCAACAATTGCGTGAAGTAGATGCTCAACTGTCTGTCGAAAGTCTAAAATTTGCCGAAAATGTTCTGAAAGAAACTCAAGCTTACCAATTGCATATCACAGACCAGTCACAGCTTGCAGGGCTGCCCGAAGGCGCGCTCGAAGCAGCAGCTCAATTGGCCAAAAGTGAAGAAAAAGAAGGATGGATTTTTACCCTAGATTACCCAAGTTATTTGCCTTTTGTAACCTATGCAGACAATCGCGAGTTGCGTAAAAAAATGGCTTGCGCCAACGGGCGAAAAGCTTTTCAGGACAATGATTGCAATAACGAACAAATCGTTTTAAAAATTGTTGAGTTGCGCCACCAACGCGCCAATTTGCTAGGATATGCCACCCATGCTGATTTTGTGCTGGAAGAGCGTATGGCCAAAAACCCAGAGGCGGTAAAAGATTTTCTGAATCAGTTGTTGGTAAAATCAAAACCTGCAGCAGATAATGAACTGAAAGAACTCACAGATTTTGCCCAACAGTTGGATGGTATCGAGCAATTACAAAAGTGGGATGCTGCTTATTATTCAGAAAAATTAAAACAGAAAAAATTTCAGCTCGATGACGAGTTGCTCAAACCTTATTTTGTGTTAGACAATGTATTGTCGGGTGCGTTTGAGGTAGCTCGTCGCTTGTACGGTATCACTTTTGAGCAGGTAGATGACATAGATGTTTATCATCCCGAGGTGCAAACCTATCGCGTTTTTGATAAAGATGGGAGCAATTTGGCGCTGTTTTATGCCGATTTTTTTCCGCGTAAAGGCAAACGCAATGGTGCATGGATGACGTCTTTCAAATCTCAATATATAAAAGATGGTAAAAACGAACGACCACATGTTTCTATCGTTTGTAACTTTACTCGCCCAACAGCTTCAAAGCCTTCTTTGCTTACTTTTAGAGAGGTAACTACGCTGTTTCACGAGTTTGGTCATGCCTTGCACGGCATGCTCGCCAATACGGTGTATCCGTCGCTTTCGGGCACATCAGTGTATTGGGATTTTGTTGAGTTGCCTTCGCAGATATTAGAAAATTGGTGTTATGAAGAAGAGGCTTTGCAATTGTTTGCAAAACATTATCAAACAGGCGAGGTGATTCCGATGGAATATATTCGCAAAATCAAAGAAAGTGCTAATTTTTTGGAAGGATTAGCGACCGTAAGACAGTTGAGTTTTGGACTGCTCGATATGGGCTGGCATACGACAAATCCTTCTGCAATTATGGATGTCAAAAAGTTTGAAAATGAACAATTCGAATCTACCAAAATGTATCCGGATGTTCAGGATAATGCGATGAGCACATCTTTTTCGCATATTTTTAATGGAGGATATGCCGCAGGGTATTATTCTTACAAATGGGCTGAGGTGCTCGATGCTGATGCGTTTGCTTTTTTTAAAGAAAAAGGTATATTTAATACTGCTGTTGGTCAGTCTTTTAGAGAGAATATTTTATTGAAAGGAGGAACAGAAAATCCGATGGAATTATACAAAAAATTTAGAGGTCAAGAGCCTAATCCCGATGCGTTGTTAGAGAGGGCAGGACTGCTGTAAATAAAAAAAAGTTGAATTTTTTTCGAAAAAAAAGTGACTTTTCAAAAAACTGTTGTCTAATATAACAGCTAGGGGAAAGAAAATAGTATATTTTTTTTAGAAAGAGCTAATTCGAAGTCGGATTAGCTCTTTTATTTTTACTTGATTTTTAGAATAAATTTTTCTGAAAATCCCATGCAGTTTTCATAGATGTTTGCAAACTCGTTTTGGGTTCCCACTTCAATTTGTTTTTGGCAAGCGAATAATCAGCATAAGCTTCTTGCACATCACCACCGCGGCGAGGCAAAATTTGATAATTGATTTTTAAATTATTAGCCTCTTCAAAAGCATGGATGATTTCTAATACAGTAGAACCTGTGCCAGAACCAAGGTTAAAATATTCCAAAGGTTTTTCGTTTTCTTTATTCAGCAGATAATTGAGTGCTTTTACGTGAGCATCTGCCAAGTCGTTTACATCAATATAATCGCGAATGGCTGTGCCGTCGCGAGTGGTATAATCATCGCCAAAAACGCCTAGTTGCTCTCTGATACCAGCAGCTGTCTGTGTAATATACGGCAACAAATTGTTCGGAATACCTTTTGGCAATTCGCCAATCAGGCTGCTTGCATGCGCACCAATGGGGTTGAAATACCGTAAAGCAATAGCGTTTTTTCGTGTCGCTTGTACATAGTCAGCAATAATCTCTTCGCCCATATGCTTGGTTTTTCCGTAAGGTGATTCAGGCCTTTTTAGTGGTGTTTGCTCGTTAATAGGCATTTTATCGGCTTGACCATAAACGGTACAAGATGATGAAAAAATCAGGTTGTCGGTGTCAAAATTAGTCATGGTCTCTAACAAATTAACCAATCCCATGATGTTGTTTTGGTAATACATCAGTGGTTTTTCGACCGATTCTCCCACGGCTTTGTAAGCAGCAAAATGAATGATGCCGTCAAATTTTTCGTTGACAAATAGTTTGCTAAAAGCAACATAGTCTTTCAAATCAATTTGGTAAAACCGTGGCTTAATACCTGTGATTTTTTCTATTTTTTCTAATACATCTATGTTTGCATTTGATAAATCATCAACAATAACAACTTCATGGTTTGCTTGTTGCAATGCCACAACTGTGTGCGATCCGATATAGCCTAAGCCTCCTGTAACTAATATATTCATAAGCCAAAGATAATAAAAAAGTGGTCAATTTGATGTTTTGGGATGATTAACTCCAGGCATAAATTCATGTTTTCATTTAATCATTTGTTAAAACTTGAGGGGTTTTGTTTTTTTTGCTTGAGATTGCTTGAAGCGAGTAAAAATTTGAAGTAATTTTACCTACTTAGAACTGCAAAATTTGGATTACTTGAAAAAAACACAGCCACACAATAAAATATTAGTCATAGACGATGATGTATCGTTTTGTATGTTGTTGAATACTTTTTTGACCCGCAAAGGGTTCGAAGTATCGACTGCTTACTCCATCGAAGAAGCCAAGCAATTGTTTGAGCAAACACCTTTTCGGTTGGTGCTTACAGATGTGAGATTGCCCGATGGCGATGGTGTAGAGATTTTGCAATACATCAAGGCGGCCGACCCAACCATACAAGTGATTTTGATGACAGGCTATACCGATATAAAAACTGCTGTAAACGCGATGAAACTCGGTGCGTTTGATTATGTAGCTAAGCCAATAAACTCTGACCAAATTTTGGGGACTATCCAAGAGGCATTAGCCAAAAAATCTGAGGTTAATGTAGCACAATCAACCGATAATACAACCGATTCGCCTTCAAAAACGACTGACCAAACCGATTATATCAAAGGAAAAAGCGAAAAATCTAAGCAGTTGCACCACTTTATCGATGTGGTTGCGCCAACAAACATCTCGGTGTTGATTATCGGTGATAGTGGAACGGGTAAAGAAAATATTGCTTATTCTATACATAAAAAAAGTGAACGTGCGAAAGCCAAATATGTTGCGGTAGATTGTGGCGCGATCCCGAAAGACTTGGCAGCGAGCGAATTTTTTGGGCATGTAAAAGGATCATTTACAGGAGCAACGACTGATAAAATTGGCCATTTTGAAGCCGCCAATGGCGGTACTGTTTTTCTCGATGAGGTAGGTAATCTCTCTTATGATGTGCAGGTGCAGTTACTTAGGGCTTTGCAAGAACGCAAAGTAAAACCGGTGGGCAGCAGCAAAGAGGTAGAGGTAGATATTCGCCTGATAGCTGCCACCAATGAAGATTTGCAAAAAGCTGTAAGAGAAGGCAATTTTAGAGAAGATCTTTATCATCGACTCAATGAGTTTTCTATCGTAGCGCCTAGATTGGCTGATAGACGAGAAGATATTTTATCCTTTGCGGATTTCTTTTTACAACAATCTAATGCCGACCTCAATAAAAATGTAGAAGGTTTTTCTGATGAAGTGCAAGCTTTTTTCTTAGACTATGATTGGCCTGGTAACTTGCGTGAGATGAAAAATATCATCAAAAGAGCGGTGCTCTTGAGTGCCGATAAACACGTAGAAGTTGATGTTTTGCCAGCCGAAATTTTTAATCAACCAAAAACTGTTGCCGAAAAAGAAAACGTGAATTCTGCCGAGGACTTGAAATTGTATTCGTCTAAAAGTGAAGAAAAAACTATCCGCTTGGCGTTAGAAAAAGCAAAATTTAACAAAACCAAAGCAGCCAAAATTTTAGGCGTAGACAGAAAAACGCTTTACAATAAAATTAAATTGTACGATATCGACGTTTAAATATAACCGTTTGTTTTCCAGTCTTTTTCAATCGTATCAAGGCAATTGTTGACTATTTGCCAATATGCTTGTGCTTTCTCTGCATTTAGTTGCTCGGGGTTACGCTCAAGATTTTCCAAAGCTTCAATCGGCTCGTTGATGTGTAGTTGTCTAAACATTGGCAAAATCCTATGTGCAAGCTGGGCAGTTTGTTCATGGTTTTGATGCTCCACAGCTGTTTGTAAATCGCCTAGCGCTTGTTGTGTAGTGCTGATAAAGGTTTGCAAAATTGGCGTAATCATTGATAAGTCATTACCAGTGAGTTTGATAATGTCAGTAAAATCGTATGCTGTTGAGTTTGTGTTTACAAAAACGGGTGTTGGTTTTTCGATTCTTTTTACTTTTTTGATATTGAGTGTTTTGTGTATTTTTTCCATCAACAAATTTAGGTCGATAGGTTTTTTGACTACGGCAGAAAAGCCTATATCGAGATAGCTTTTTTCTTCTAGATCGGCTTTGCCAGTGAGTGCAATTACAGGTAATGCCGGATTTATTTTTTGTATACGTTTTAGCAACTCAAAACCAGTGATTTTAGGCATTTGAATATCGGTCAAAACTAAGTCGATGTGGTGTTTTTGTAGATATTCGTCTATGGAGTTCCCGTCTGACAAACAGTCAATTTTATGTACTTTTTGTGCAAAAATTTCGTTCATCAATTGTAGCTGAAAGTTATCGTCATCTACTACCAACAAATTGATGTTTTGTAACGCATCTTCGTCAATCAAATAATTGTTTGTAGTATTTTGATTATCTGCACTGCTTGCCTCTTCAAGCGGAATTTTAACAGCAAAAATAGTGCCTTGGCCAAGAGTGCTTTCAAAATCTATTTCGCCTCCAAACAAGTCGATCAATCGTTTGGTAATATTTAGTCCCAAGCCAGTGCCACCATAGGTTTTTTCGATGTCGTCGTGAGCTTGTCTAAATTCTAAAAAGATGGTTTTGTGGTGTGCCGTATCTATCCCGATTCCTGTGTCTATCACTTCGAGAAGTAGCTGTTGGTCTTCGATGTCGGCTTTTAGGGTAACGCTGCCCTCGTGGGTAAATTTGATAGCGTTGGTCAGTAGATTTATCAATATTTGCCTGATGCGTTGCTCGTCCGAAAATATAAAATTGTCAAGATTGTCGCCATAATCGGTGTTCAACTCTATTTGTTTTTTATCTGCCTCGGGTTGCAAAATGCTAATGGTTTCATCAAATAATTTTTGTGGATGAAAAAGACTTTTGTTCAGGCTGATGCGGCCGTGTTCGAGTTTAGAAAAATCTACCAAATCGCTGACCAAATTTTTAATATACTTGGTCGAATGTTGAATGTTGTTGAGGTATTTTTTTTGCTGATCTGTTTGTAAAGTATTCGCCAACAAATCAGAAAAACCAATGGTGGTGTTGAGTGGCGAGACCATATCGTGGGTAATCGAAGCCAAAAAATAATTTTTCTGTTTGATTAATCTTTCCAATTCTGTATTGAGTTGTTCTACCCTCAATTTGTTTTTGTAGCTTTTTTTTAAGTCGATTAAAACAATGATACTCAGTACGATGATAGAAAGTATTGACAATGCGCCAAGCCAAGCCAAGTTGGTCGATGTTTGGTTAATTATTGCTTTGGAGTGTGTTATTCTTTGATTGGCGGCTGCGGTTACTGTAATTTCAATTTCTTGAAAAAGCACACTTATTTTTTGAGCAATTACTTTGCTTTCTTCAATTAGTTGAGCTTCTTTGGCAAAATATTTTTGTTGAGCTTTGCGCTTTTGCAACACGGCTTGGCTCAGCATTTGCTCGGTTATTTTGCTGATACTGTCAGATTTTGCTTGGTGCAGTTGGTTGATTTCGTCCAGCTTCTTTT
>JBFHGP010000011.1:0-30695 GCA_041583035.1 Flavobacterium sp. | reverse complement strand
TGAACAACTTGAAGTTTTAAAGACATTGAATAGTCCTTCTGGGTGCGCTTTACATAGCGACTTCCTTGATAGTTTTCCATAACGATAAAATTTGTGTATCGCTATTTCAGGACAAGACACAAATACAATAAATAAGGAGGTGTGATTTTTCACCCTCCTTTTTTTTGTGTGATTTTTCAAAACACCAACCTATCAATTTTATGGTATTTTACTGATTTTTAGTTAACTTTACAAAATCAAACAATTTCAAAAATATGAACAATAACCTCAAAGCATCTGTAAACAAAACACACGATTTTGATTTTACAGAAAAGCAAATACTTGACACAGACGTGAGTAGCACAAAGAAAGAGCATTTTCATGTATTGCATCAAAACACTTCTTACCAAGCTCAGATAATCCACACCGATTTTATCAACAAAACCTATACAGTGGTTGTGAATAACAACGAATATGTAGTAGATATTACCAATGCACTCGACGATTTAATCAAAGAAATGGGCTTTGAAGTAGGTAAATCAAAAATGGTAAACGACATCAAAGCACCAATGCCGGGGTTGATTTTAGAAATCAATGTTAGCGTTGGGCAAGAAGTGAACGAAGGCGATAATTTATTGATTTTAGAAGCCATGAAAATGGAAAACAGTTTTGATTCGCCCCGCGCCGGAATCATAAAATCTATTGCTGTAGAAAAAGGTCAGGCAGTTGAAAAAGGTCAGTTATTAATTGAATTTGAATAAATTTAGTTTTAACGTCTTAAAGATAAAAGTCGAAAGAGTAGATTATTTTTTAATCATTCAATCTTTGAATTATTTAATTTGTATATAATCCAATGAAAAAAATATTAGTTGCAAACCGCGGTGAAATTGCACTGCGTGTCATGAAAACAGCCAAAAAAATGGGCATTAAAACCGTAGCTGTGTATTCGGTTGCCGATCGCCAATCACCCCATGTAAAATTTGCCGACGAAGCCGTGTGTATCGGTGAAGCACCATCAAACCAATCATATCTTTTGGGTGATAAAATCATCGAAGTATGTAAAGAGTTGAACGTGGACGGAATTCATCCAGGATACGGATTTTTATCAGAAAACTCAAAATTTGCCGAAATGGCAGAGAAAAATGGCATCACATTTATCGGTCCAAAATCGCATGCCATTGAAGTGATGGGTGATAAATTGGCCGCAAAAGACACCGTAAAAGCCTACGATATTCCGATGGTTCCTGGTCTAGATCACGCCATTACCGATATCGACAAAGCCAAGAAAGTAGCCAAAGAAATAGGTTTTCCTATTTTGATTAAAGCCTCTGCCGGCGGTGGCGGAAAAGGAATGCGTGTGGTAGAAAAAGAAGCCGATTTTGAATCGCAAATGCAACGTGCTATTTCAGAAGCAACCTCAGCTTTTGGTGATGGATCTGTTTTTATTGAAAAATATGTAGGTTCGCCGCGTCATATCGAAATTCAGGTTTTAGCAGATACGCATGGTAACGTAGTGTATTTATTCGAACGTGAATGCTCGGTGCAGCGTCGCCACCAAAAAGTGGTTGAGGAAGCACCTTCTGCTGTTTTAACGCCCGAAATTCGTCAGGCGATGGGCGAAGCTGCCGTAAAAGTGGCAAAATCGTGTGATTATGTGGGTGCAGGAACGGTTGAGTTTTTATTAGACGAAAACAAAAATTTCTACTTTTTAGAAATGAATACGCGTTTGCAGGTAGAGCATCCGGTTACAGAATTAATCACAGGAATCGATTTAGTAGAAATGCAAATTCGTGTGGCTCGTGGCGAAGTGCTTCCTATCAAACAAGAAGATTTACAAATAAAAGGTCATGCACTGGAATTGAGGGTATATGCCGAAGATCCTTTGAATGATTTCTTGCCATCTGTAGGGAATTTATCGACCTATATTTTACCGGAAGGCGAAGGTGTACGCGTTGACAACGGTTTTGAACAAGGTATGGATGTGCCGATTTATTACGACCCAATGCTTTCAAAACTAATCACTTACGGAAAAGACCGTAACGAAGCCATACAATTGATGCTACAAGCCATTCAAGATTACAAAATTGAAGGTGTGAGCACCACTTTGCCATTTGGAACATTTGTTTGTAAGCACGATGCTTTTGTTTCGGGCGATTTTGATACCAATTTCGTGAAAAAATATTACAGCCCCGAAATCATCAAAGAAAGCCAAGCAAAAGAAGCCGAAGTTGCCGCTTTAGTAGCTTTGAAACAATATTTCGCAGACCAAAAAGTTTTGAGAGTACCAACGAAATTATAAATAAATTTGCCACAGATGCGGATTAATTCAATGGAGTTATTTTTGATAAAATAGCCAGAAAAAAGTGACAAACAATCTTTCAAATACAAAATTCTTTTCCCAAATTGTTGATTTGTTGCAATCAGCAAGGAGTAATGTAGTGCGTACCATTAATCAAACAATGGTATTGACTTACTTTGAGATTGGAAGAATAATTGTTGAAGAAGAACAGGGAGGAAAAGAAAGAGCCGCATACGGAAAACAACTTTTAAAAGAGTTATCGAAAGTGCTAACCAAAGAATTTGGACGAGGTTTTTCTGTTCAGAATTTAGAAAGAATGCGTTCTTTTTATTTAGCGTATTCAATATCCTCAACAGCGTTGAGGATTTCTGAAAAAGGTCAAACAATGTCTGACGAATTGCAAAATGAAAAATCGCAGACGATATCTGCACAATTCCATTTAAGTTGGTCGCACTACTTAAAGTTATTGCTATTTGTGGCTTTTTATAACACACCAAGGTTAATTACAGGAATGTAGCATTGTTTTAACACAAAACCTCTTGACAAATTATAAAACAACTTTATAAATTTGCGACACTAAATTATTGTATAATTAAATCTATATTAAAATGAAAAAACTTAAAACAAGTTTTAGTAAAATTTCTGTAGCTTTAATAAGTATGACTATTTTAGCTACAGGATTATGGGCGTGCAGTAGCGATGACACTGCAACAAGTAACAACACTACAACAGAGCAGGCAGTAATGTCAGCAAAAACAGAGGGTGAAGAACTCCCTAGCTTTGAAGAATGGCAAGAAATGATTTCTATTCACAAACAAACATCTGATATGATTCTCGAACAAAATACTCCAGGGGATATTGATGTAGAGGAGTATAAAAGAATGATAATGGAAGGAACAGTAGAATTAGAAAAGCCTGTAGAAGAAGAGTTATTATTAAATTCAAAGCCTTTAATTAATTACGGTAGATTATTATCTAAAAAGTTTGATATTGAAATTGACTCTACAGAAGAATTACTTTTTTTAAGTACGTTTAGTCCAGAAGAAAATTTAAATGAAGAATTTCCTATGACAACTTATGGTAACGGTTTAGGTTGGCAGGATTTTGTTGAGTGCGGTATGATTGCATTAGGGGTTGATTTCTTATATGCTGCTGGAGTGGAAAGTCATAGCTCAAAATGGACTAAAAAAGCAGCGACAAAAGCATTTGGTAAAATAGCCACTCGTATGTTAGGACCTGTTGGTACTACTATTGCAGTAGCAACATTTGGTTATTGTTTGTACGAAAGATATTAGAAATGATTACATATATAGGAGGTTTAATTATTTTAACTATAATTATCTTTTCAATAGTAAGTAGAGGCATATCACTACAAAAAGCTATTGAAGATTATAGGAAAACAAAAAAGATTTTTCCTATAGTTATAAATTATTTTCTTTTTGCTTTCGTTATAGCAGTATCGTTGGCTATTTTAAGATATTTATACAGAATAGATATACTTGATAAAATATGAAACCTGTTATAGACACTGTTTATATTCTTTTTTGGGGAATTATTGCTTTAATTCTCATTTATCAATCTGTTAAGAAAAAACCTCGTCTGAAAGACTATAAATCTTATCGTCTAATTATTATTTCAATGGTAATGCTGTATTTTATCATTACACAAAAGATATTCAATTAATCCCAAAAGTAAAAATCCGCTCCATAAAAATGAGCGGATTTTTTTTCGTAATTTAGCCACAGATACAGAAATAATTCAATAAAAATTAAATCCGTGCATCTGTGGCAGAAAAAGAATAGAAACTATGAATACAAATTTTGATATTTTAAATAACAAATTAGCCGAAACCAAATTGGGTGGCGGTCAAAAGCGTATCGACGCACAACATGCTAAAAAGAAATTAACGGCTCGTGAACGTATCGAATATTTTTTCGATGAAGGATCGTTTGAAGAAATTGGCGCATTTGTAACACACCGTACCAAAGATTTTGGTCTGGATAAAGAACATTATTTAGGCGATGGTGTGATTACAGGATATGGAACAGTAAACGGCCGTTTGGTGTATGCTTTTGCACAAGATTTTACCGTTTTTGGAGGCGCTTTATCTGAAACACATGCCGAAAAAATCTGTAAAGTAATGGACATGGCATTGAAAGTGGGTGCTCCCATGATTGGATTGAACGATTCGGGCGGCGCGCGTATTCAAGAAGGCGTACGTTCGTTAGGTGGTTATGCCGATATTTTCTTTAGAAATGTTCAGGCATCAGGGGTTATTCCTCAAATTTCAGCCATTATGGGGCCATGTGCAGGTGGTGCAGTTTATTCACCAGCTATGACCGATTTTACCATGATGGTTGAAGGATCTTCGTACATGTTCGTTACCGGACCAAACGTTGTGAAAACCGTTACCAACGAAACCGTTTCGGCAGAAGAATTAGGCGGAGCATCAACCCATTCTACCAAATCAGGTGTTGCGCATACCACTTCGGCTAACGATATTGAATGTTTAGAAGATGTAAAACAATTATTGAGTTATATTCCGCAAAACAATCAAGAAGTGGTAGAAGATTTACCTTATGAATTGGGTGATGAAATCCGCGAACAACTGAACAATATTGTGCCAGATAATGCCAACAAGCCTTACGATATGCACGATGTAATCAACAATGTAATCGATGAGGATTCGTTTTACGAAATTCATAAAAATTATGCCGAGAATATCATTGTAGGATTTGCACGTATCGGCGGAAAATCAGTAGGTATTGTAGCCAACAATCCGATGTTTTTGGCAGGATGTTTAGATGTGAATTCATCGATAAAATCAGCTCGATTTGTGCGTTTTTGCGATGCTTTCAACATTCCGTTATTGGTGATGGTTGATGTACCAGGATTTTTACCAGGAACCGATCAAGAATGGAACGGAATCATTGTTCATGGTGCCAAATTATTATATGCATTGTCTGAAGCTACCGTACCAAAAGTTACCGTAATCACGCGTAAAGCTTATGGTGGTGCGTATGATGTAATGAACTCTAAACACATTGGTGCTGATATGAATTTTGCATGGCCAGGAGCCGAAATTGCTGTGATGGGAGCAAAAGGTGCATCGGAAATTATCTTTAAACGCGAAATAGCCGAAGCAGCAGATTCAGCAGCCAAATTAGCAGAAAAAGAAGCAGAATATGCCGAAAAATTTGCGAACCCGTACCGTGCCGCACAACGCGGATTTATCGATGAAGTTATCTTCCCACAAGATACCCGCCGCAAATTGATCAAAGCATTTAAAATGCTCGAAAATAAAGAAGTAGCCACACCAAACCGCAAACACGGAAACATTCCGTTGTAGTTTGTTAGGAACTTGATATTAGAACCTGCAAGGTCTGCATGACCTTGTAGGTTTTTTTGTTATATTGCAGATATGAAAAAAATTTTACTTATATTAATTATTCTTATCAATAAGTTTGCGTTCTCACAGTGTGAAGATCAATTACTCAGCGGAACATTTGAAAACACAAAATACATCCTAAAATGTCCATCATATTCCTACAATCGAGACTCAAAGAACTTTAAGTATTTGAATCATCCATTTGAAAAAGGCAATATTGTGATGGTTAACGATGATTATATTAAAATTGATTCGATAGTTAAGAATGTTACCTTAAAAGATGCATCAACTTATTTTAAAGAAAAGTTAGTTTTGGAGAGCTTTGAAGTTGTCTATAACGATAGTATTAGTAACTTTAAGAATATCGGTCCAAAAAAAGATTTAGATAACTGTAAAATAAAGTATGCTATATATTATTACTTCCAGCCTATTAAAAATGTAAAATACTGTATTGGATATGCTTTTGATGAAAACTATAAATGGGTAAAAGAAGATAAAGTAAGCCATCTGGTTGCTTATAATGATGAATATGGAAAAAAAATGGAATATCCAAAATATGAAAATGTACAATCTTTTGAAGAAGTTTCAGTTTGTGAATTGAAAAATCTCGGGACAAAATATTTAGGTACAGAAGTCAAAGGTTTAGAGTTAGTGTTTTTAAAAAATTCGTTTTATTGGAAAATGAATGAAAAAAAACCTGAATCTTGGGGAGAAAATATGATAAAAAGTGTTTTAATAAACCCAAATAATTTACAAGAATATATCATTAAAGATGCAAAAATGTATATCGAATTTTAGTAAAATCGTTTTACTTGAATAGTTCTTCATCAAAAAACAGATATCGTCGACCTGCAATTACCATCTGGCACACAACCCAAATTTTCGTTGCAGCCCCAAATATATTCATTATCAACATAAAACATTCTTAGCCCGCACTCTTCATATGTATCTTCACAATGAACGTAAAAATCATACATCGAGTAATCTTCGCCTGGCTTTGCACCAATTACATACAAATAATTGTCTTCTAACAGTAATAATCTATTGTAATCCTTATCGTTGGTATATAATTTTAGATAATAAAAATCTATTATTTCATCGCCTTTGGTTACGCCCTTTTCGATATCCATTTTTTGAATATAATCTTTGTGTTCAAAAAAGTCAGCATTCATCTTGCTTACAAAGGCTTGCTCATCAACCAAAGTGACCACAGAATCATCGACTACTTTACCTAAGCAAGCAACAACGTTTTTTTGCGAAAAAGTATAAAAACTAACAAAAATGAAAAATAAATTGAAAATCGTACGCATAAGTGTATTTTTGTTTAAAAGTAATAAAAAAAGCACAACAATCCTAATCATTGATGTGCTATATGCGTGACCCAGAGAGGATTCGAACCCCCAACCCTCAGAGCCGAAATCTGATATTCTATCCAGTTGAACTACTGGGCCGACCTTTATTTATGCTATTAAAAGTTTTTTCACAATAGCCGAAATCGTTTTTCCGTCTGCAGCACCGGCTAGTTTAGCATTGGCTAAGCCCATCACTTGCCCCATGCTTTGCATACCCGAAAAGCCTCCTTCTTTGACGATATTGGCAACTATTTGCTCTACTTCTTCTTCGCTCAATTGTGCTGGTAAAAATTGCTCAATCACTTTGATTTGTGCCAACTCAGCATCGGCCAATTCTTGACGATTTTGCTCAGCAAACACATCTGCGCTTTCTTTGCGTTGTTTTACCAATTTTTGCAATAATTTTACCTCTTCTTGCTCAGACACCGCTGCGTCGCTCCCCGAAGTTTGCATCAACAACAACTCTGATTTGATGGCGCGCAAAGCTTCTAAAGCTACCTGATTTTTACTTTTCATGGCGTTTTTCAACGCTTCGGTAATCTGTGTTTGTAGGCTCATATTTTTGAATTTTGATGAGCAAATATACAAAAAAACCCGAAAATGCGGACATTTTCGGGTAGTTAAAATAGTTGTTGCTTAATCTACATTGTCATGTAAAAACGAATTGTTTGAGCGCAGCTGCAAATCGTCGTTTTGGTCAACACTCAATGAGGTTCTCGACACCTGGCTGCTGTCTTGCACTTCTTTGAGATTTACGCCCATTCGCTTGTATGCTGGCTCTTTTTCTAAGTCGTTGAGCGATTGCGCGGCATTGTTGAATTTGTAATTAAATTCTTTCATTTTTCGCTTGCGCTCTTCGGCTCTTTTTTTCAAAATATCGTTGATAGATGCATCTACTGGCGATATTTCTTGCTCTGTAGCTTTGGGTTGAGCCACTGGTTTTTGTGCTGATGCTGTTTGTGCCTCGTCTTCTGTTCTCAACGTAAAATTGAGCATCTCTTCTTGTGGCTGAGCAGCTTGTGGCTTGGGTGCAGGCTGAGTCATTTTTTGCTCTACCTCCATATAATCTTCTAATGAATAAACCACTTTTTCTTGATCATCAACAGACTGCGTTTGAGTAGCTGGTGCTGGTTCTTCGACCTCGTCTTTCAACGACAAAATTGTTTTTTGTACAACAGGCTCTGTTGGTTGCGGCAACTCATCTTCTGGCGTCAAAGCCGGATTTACGATAACAAACTCTGGATCAATCACTTCGATATCTCTAACATCGTGCTTGATGGTTTTTTCGATAGTTACCGTTTTTTCATTTTTTGTTGTCACAGACTGAGCATCAATCTGGTTTATCGTTTTTTTTTCTGTGTCTATACTTGCTTCAGATGGGTTTATCCCAAACAATCCTCCAGTATTCATTGGCTCTGGCGCGTTGATGTCAGACAATGGCTTGTCTGGGTCTAGCAACTTTGGTTGCTCTACCTGAGCTTTGCTCAAATCAGTCGTTACCGCTTGGTTTTCGTCCAATACGTGGATAATTTTGTTTGTACCTGTATGTACGATTTCTTTTTGTTGTTCGATGTTAAACCCCGTAGCGATAATAGTTACCGATACAGCATCGCCCAACTGCGGATCTTCGCCAACCCCCATGATGATATTGGCATTGTGTCCAGCTTCTGTTTGGATATAATCATTGATCTCACCAATCTCGTCAATAGTGATTTCATTGTCTCCAGACACTATCAACAACAGTACATTTTTGGCTCCGCTAATTTTGTTATCATTCAATAATGGAGAATCTAACGCAGAGATGATTGCCTCTTTGGCTCTCTCTTCTCCATCAGCTGTTGCAGACCCCATAATGGCTGTTCCGCTATCAGACAAAACAGTTTTGGCATCTTTAAGGTCAATATTTTGTGTATAGTGATGTGTAATTACCTCTGCAATACCTCTAGAAGCTGTTGCCAACACCTCATCAGCTTTGGAGAAACCAGCTTTGAAGCCAAGATTACCATACACTTCTCTCAATTTGTTGTTGTTGATTACAATCAAAGAGTCGACTACTTTACGTAATTTTTCTACTCCTTTAGCCGCTTGCTCTTGACGTACTTTGCCTTCGAATTGGAACGGAATGGTCACAATACCTACGGTAAGAATGTCGCGTTCTTTTGCCAATTGGGCAATCACTGGCGCAGCACCAGTACCGGTACCACCGCCCATACCAGCTGTGATAAAAACCATTTTGGTGTTGCTGTCCAATAATTTTTCGATTTCGTCTATGCTTTCTAAGGCCGATTGTTGTCCGATCTCAGGATTTGCTCCAGCCCCCAAACCTTCTGTCAGGCTAACACCCAACTGTATTTTTGTAGGTACCGGACTGTTTTTCAATGCTTGGGCATCGGTATTACAAACGATAAAATCTACGCCTTTAATACCCTGGCTAAACATGTGATTGATCGCATTGCTTCCGCCGCCACCTACGCCGATAACTTTAATAACGTTGGATTGGTTTTTGGGTAAATCGAAAGCAATATTTTCGAAAGTATTTTCCATATTTGCAAGTATTTTTTTATTCTGATTTGTCTATAAATTCTTTAAACTGAGTGATAAATTTTCCTAAAAACTTTTGTTTGATTCTCTCTGCAGACGATTGTTCTGTCTGTTTTGATGCTGTTGGTATTTCTTCAGTCAATTCTTCTGTATCTTCTGATTCAGTAACAGTTGTCTGCACTTGTTCTACCTGAGACTGTGTTTGTTGTTCGTCAACACATATTCTACTTCTAGAGTTATTCAATTCGCTCTCCATGGTCAATCCTACTGCAGTTGCGTACAATGGGCGTGCGACCATCTCTGCCGATTCGCCTGCGATATGCTCAGATGGTTTACCAATACGGGTATCTATCCCCGTGATATATTCTACCAATTGTTTGATATGCTTGAGCTCAGAACCTCCTCCGGTAAGCACGATACCAGCGATCAATTTTTTACGCGGATTGTCGTAACCATAAGCTTTGATTTCTGCAAAAATCATTTCAATGATTTCTTCTACTCTGGCATGAATTATTTTGGATAGATTTTTCAGCGAAATCTCTTTTGGATCGTGTCCTCTCAGCCCTGGGATAGAGACAATTTCGTTTTCTCTATTTTCGCCTGGCCAAGCTGATCCAAATTTAACTTTGAGTAACTCTGCTTGTTTTTCGATTATCGAGCAACCTTCTTTAATATCTTCTGTAATGATATTGCCACCAAACGGCACAACTGCGGTATGACGAATGATGCCGTCTTTGAAAATTGCCAAATCGGTAGTCCCACCGCCGATGTCAACCAAAGCAACACCAGCTTCTTTTTCTTCGATACTCAACACAGAGTCTGCCGATGCCAAAGGTTCGAGTGTTAACCCTGCCAACTGTAGCCCTGCTTCTTTCACACAACGTCCTGCATTACGGATAGATGTTGATTGTCCAACTACAACGTGAAAATCAGCTTCTAATCTTCTTCCGTACATTCCAATAGGCTCTTTGATATCTACCTCATCATCTACCTTAAACTCTTGTGGCAGTACGTGGATAATTTCTTCACCTGGTTGCATATTTAGCTTTTGCACTTGCTCAATAAGCATATCAATATCTTTTTGAGAGATTACCTCGTCTGGGTTTTCTCTACTGATATACTCGTGGTGCTGAATACTGCGAATGTGTTGTCCAGCAATCCCTACCACTACTTCGGTGATGTCGTAACCACATTCGTTCTTGGCCAAGGTCACTGCATTTTGGATAGACTGTATCGTTTGGGTAATATTATTTACCACGCCACGTTTTACGCCCAAACTTTTGGCGTTGCCTAGCCCAACTACTTCTAGTTTGCCATATTCGTTACGTTTACCAACCATCGCAACAATTTTTGTTGTCCCGATATCTAGTCCTACTGCCAATTTTTCTTCACTCATAGCTTATTGTTTTGTGCAAATAACTTGTTCTGTAAACCTCAAATTAATGTTTTTATACTGTTGCATCATAGTATCGTTTTTGATATGGTGCATAAAAACTTTATAATTGGTTAATTTTTTTTCTATTTCTGTCATTTTACCAAATTCGATTGTCGCATCATGGGCTCTCGACGTCAGATGTAACGATTGGTCTGGGTTAATTTTGACCCCTGTAATCATTTCTTTCATCATTTCGTCTTTGGTGATTGCTTGCAGCACACGCATAAAATCTTGTTTATATTCAGCCTTTAACACCCCATTTATCAACGGCACTCTTGCACTAAAATTTGACGACAATGGGATAGTATCTCCTTTGCTGCCAAGATAATAAGACATGCCGTCCATCATCACTCTTGCCAGCGGTGTTTTTTGCGCCACCTCAGCATTGAGTTGCCCAGAGATATCAACATAAACTTCTGAATGTGCCACCCAATTGTTAATATCTAATTTATGCTCCGAATCCCTCAAATCTAAGGCTTCTCTCGCAATTACGGAAGGGTTTGAGAAATTTTGTTTCAACAAGTTATTAACCATTTGCTGCGTCAAAAAATTATTCTCTGTACTCGTAAATTTTACTTTAATATTTTCTATTTCTTGTTGATTATTTCGCGCATTAGCAAAGCGAAACAGCAAAAAAATGGCTGCAATCACCAATACCAAACCTATGTCAAAACCGTTTATCTTTTTCATGCTAATATTTTTCTGGGCTAAGCTTGCAAGCTCTCTCCTATTTCTTTGATTTTTTCGCCAATATCTCCTGCCCCGAGCATTACTACTACCGATGCGCCAGTATTTTTTACCAACTCATTGAGCTCGTCCATCGTTGCCAATTTTTTGTTTTCGTTTTTAATTTTACTCAACAATAATGCCGAGTTTATCCCTTCAATAGGCAATTCGCGTGCTGGATAAATATCTAACAAAATCACCTCGTCAAAGGCTGATAAACTTTGGGCAAAATCATCCAAAAAATCTCTGGTTCTACTGAAAAGATGTGGTTGAAAAATCACCATATTTTTTTGGCTCGGATATAGTTCTTTTACCGCCTCATACACCGCTTTTATCTCGGTAGGATGATGCGCATAATCGTCTATCAAAACCAATTGTTCTGTTTTTACTCGGTACGAAAAACGCCTTTCTATCCCCTTAAAGCTAGCCAAAGCTTTTTTGATATCATCGCCCGAAACGCCATATTTTTTTGCCATAGACAATGCCATCAACGCATTGCTAAGATTGTGTTTTCCAGGTAAATAAAAACAAATATCCGAAATTGTTTCGCCGTATACATCCACATCAAAAACATAAGCACCTTGCTGTACCCGAATATTTTTTGCCTGTATTGTTGCGTTGTCTTCAAAACCCACTTTGGTTGCTTTTAGCGACAAATCTGTTGGGGTAAACAGCTTAGATTTGTCTTTAATTTTATCGGCAAATTCTACAAAAGATTCTTCTATATGCGAAGCATCGCCATAAATATCTAAATGGTCTGCATCCATCGAGGTAACGCAAGCCATATCAGGGTACAACTGTAAAAAAGATCGGTCAAACTCATCGGCTTCGACCACGGTAACGGTTTTGCCGCTCCCTATCAGATTGGTATGATAATTTTCTACAATTCCGCCCACAAAAGCAGTAACATCTACATCACTTTGATGCAAAATATGTCCTAAAATCGCAGAAGTTGTAGTTTTGCCATGTGTGCCAGCTACGGCAAAGCAATAGGTGTCTTTGGTAATCAACCCCAAAACTTCTGATCTTTTTTTGATATCAAAATGATTATCCACAAAATAATTCCATTCGGTATGTGATTTGGGCACGGCTGGCGTTACCACCACCAAGGTATTGTCGCTAGATAAATGTGTTGGCACATTAGCCAAATCATCTGTATAATGAATCTGCATACCGATATTTTCGAGCGATTTGGTCAATCGCGTGCTGGTTTTGTCATAGCCATAAACGCTTTTGCCCAAGCTGTGAAAATATCGCGCCAGCGCACTCATACCGATGCCACCGATACCTATAAAAAATATGTTTGTGTAGTTATTCATTATATTTTTTTGACTGCTTTCAAATTTATACATCCATTATTTATAACATACCAACCACCCGATCTACAATATCTTTTGTTGCATTAGGTTTGGCTAATTTTTTAATGTTTTTACTCAGTTTTTCGCTCCATTCATCCTCATTCACCAATTGTAAAAACTGTGGTGCAAACTGCTCATCGAGCGCTGATTCTTTGATCAACACAGCGCCATTTTTGTCGGCGATTGCCCGCGCATTCTTGGTTTGGTGGTCTTCTGCCACATTGGGCGATGGTATAAAAATGGTTGGTTTACCCACAATCGAGAGCTCAGAGACTGACGATGCGCCTGCGCGAGAAATGATTAAATCGGCAGCGGCGTAGGCCAAATCCATTCGGTCTATAAACGGCAATACCTGCACTTGAGTAGATTGGTTATATTTTTGATATTCATCATGATACAACTTTCCGCATTGCCATATCAATTGAATATTTTGTTGGAGAATATTATCCAACTCACTTTTTATCAACTGATTAATTCTTCGCGCACCAAGGCTCCCACCCAAGACCAACAATGTTTTTTTGTTTGGATCTAACCCAAAATGTTGCAACGCATCTTGACGACGATTGTTTACATCGAGTAAATCTTGGCGTACAGGATTGCCTGTAAAAACGATTTTGTCTTTCGGGAAAAATTTATCCAAACCTTCATAAGCTACACAAATCGCTCGTGCTTTGGCAGACAACATTTTGTTGGTGATACCAGGATATGAATTCTGCTCTTGAATAAGTGTAGGCAAACCCATTTGTTGGGCTACTTTTACTACTGCTCCACTGGCAAACCCGCCTGTTCCTATGACCACATTAGGCTTGAAACGTTTGATGATTTTTCTTGATTTGAGTAAACTCGAAACAAACTTTATCGGAAACATCAGATTGCTCCAAGTAATTTTTCGTTGGATACCCGAAATCCACAAACCTTCTATTGGATATCCTGCTTGTGGCACTTTTTGCATTTCCATCTTGTCTTTTGCACCAACAAATAAAATTTCGCTCTCCGGAAACCTTAATTTTAATTCATTCGCAATGGCAATGGCTGGGTAAATATGCCCACCTGTACCACCGCCGCTTATGATAAATCTTGGTTTCATGTATATTGATTTTATGTATTATAAATTTTTTAATGTATTTCGGGCAAGGTCGCCATCGTCGTCTTCTGCATCATCGTCTTGCTGTTCTGCCAAGGCATCGCGAAAAGCCTCTTGATTTTTTTGATTGTTGTTGAGGCGTTCTTTGATGGTTTGTTCTTTTCTGGAAACACTTAGGATAATCCCGATAGAAAGGCAAGTCATCCACACAGATGTACCCCCGCTACTAATCAACGGCAAAGGCTGTCCTGTAGTTGGGAAGAGCTCTACCGCTACCCCCATATTGATTAATGCCTGAAAAACTATAGAAAACCCTAGTCCTACGACCAAATATCTCCCAAAATTATTGGACGCATTCATAGATATTCTAAAAAACCTAAAGAGCAGCAATAAATATCCGCCCATGACAAAAAAACCTCCTACCATGCCGTATTCTTCTACAACAATGGCGTAAATAAAGTCAGATGAAGACTGTGGCAAAAAGTTTTTTTGAACACTTTTGCCTGGCCCTACGCCAAAGACTTCGCCCTTGGCAATGGCTATTTTTGCATTATCTATCTGATATCTATCTACGTCTTTATCATCCGAACCAAAACGCTCTATACGTGCTACCCATGTGCTAGCACGAGAAGGCATGGCTTCGGGAAAAATTTTGGCAGCACCAAAAAAAAGCACTCCAAGCAAAGCACAAATTGCCCATACTCTCAACAAATAATTGATTGGATATTTTCCCACAAAAAGCAACATACAACACGAAGTAAATATGAGTGCTGCAGTAGATAAATTGGCTGGTGCGATAGGCAAAACTATGGCTGCAACAGGCAACCAAACATATAGCAATGATTTTTTGAAATCATAATCTTCATCTTCAAATCGCCATAAAAACCATGACAGGTAAGCCATGATAGATATCCAGCCGAGTGATGATGGCTGAAAAGTGAGCCCACCCACAGGCAATCTTATCCAACGGCTTGCATTGACACCCCCTATGGTATATCCTTGAAAAATGGTAAAAACCAACATAGCACTTACCAATACCCAAAGCAATGGCGCAATAAACTTTAATCGCTCAAATGGCACAAGATGTATAAAGTATACAATTAGAATCCCGATAAAAATATGAAAAAAATGCTTGACCAAGAGACCAACAATGGTGCCCGTACCAACTACGTGAACTAAGTTGGTGCTGGCACTAAAAACTGGCATAAAAGAGATGATACTGAGTAGCAATACTACGGCCCAGATGGTTTTGTCTCCTTTAAAACTTGATACAATTTTACTCATTACTTACAATTTTTGAACAGCTTGTCTAAATTGGTTTCCTCTGTCTTCATAATTCTCGAATAGATCAAAACTTGCGCATGCAGGCGACAACAACACTTGCTCACCTTCTTCGGCAATTTTGCTGGCAATTTTTACCGCTTCGTCCATCGAGGTAGTCTCTATCATCACATCAACCACCTTACCAAAGGTAGCTTTGAGCTTTTCGTTATCAATCCCTAAGCAGATAATCGCTTTTACTTTTTCGTTCACAAATGGCAGCAACTCGTCATAATCATTGCCTTTGTCTACGCCGCCAGCGATCCAAATTACAGGAGCATTCACACTCTCCAAAGCAAAATAAGTAGCGTTGACGTTGGTCGCTTTCGAATCGTTAATATATTGTACTTTGCCTATGCGGGCTACTTTTTCGAGACGGTGTGGTGCACCGCTAAAGTTTGACAAACTCTCACGAATAGTTTTATTTCTTACCCGCATCAATTGTGCGGCCAAACTTGCTGCCATAGCGTTTTTTTGGTTGTGTTTTCCTCCAACAGACACTTCGTCTGTGGCAATAACGGTTTGCTCTTGGTTATTAATCATAGTAGTGATCTTATTATCTTTTATGTATGCTCCTTTTGTTAATATTTTTTCGGTTGAAAAAGGCAATAAATTCGCCTTTGTGTGATGGTTAGACAACCACTGTGTGATGGTTGGGTCGTCTGCATCATATATCAAATAATCGTTTGCCGATTGATTTTTGGTAATGTTAAACTTGGCTTCTACGTATTTTTCAAACTGATGGTTGTATCGGTCTAAATGATCAGGCGTAATATTGGTAATAATTGCAATATGAGGCGCATAACTTTTGATATCATCTAGCTGAAAACTACTGAGCTCTAGCACATACAACTTATCTGGGTGATTGGCTACCTGCTTGGCGTAACTGTCGCCGATATTACCTGCTGCTACCGCATCCAATCCGCCCATTTTGAGGATATGCGCTACCCACATTGTGGTAGTGGTTTTGCCATTGCTACCTGTAATACCAATAGTTGGTTGGCTGTTGTAACTATAAGCAAATTCAATCTCAGAAATGATTTCGATTTGTTTTTCTTGTATTTGTTTTACGATGCTTACTTGGTGTGAAATTCCTGGTGATTTTACAACCAAATCGGCTTGTAAAATTAGGTCTGTCGAATGCTGATTTTGTTCCCAACGGATGTGGTATTGATCCAGCAAATGCTGATGTTTTTCGGCAATCTCGCCATAGTCAGACACCAACACATCAAAACCTTTTTGTGTTGCTAAAATGGCCGTTCCTACACCGCTTTCTCCTCCGCCCAATATGACCAATTTTTTCATCTTATCTTAGTTTTAACGAGATAACACAAAACACCGCCAAAAATATAGCGACAATCCAAAAACGAGTAACTATTTTGCTCTCGTGATAGCCTTTTTTCTGGTAATGATGATGTAGCGGTGACATCAAAAATATTCGTCTGCCCTCGCCATATTTTCGTTTGGTAAATTTGAAATATCCTACTTGCATCACTACAGATAAATTTTCTATCAAAAACACACCGCACAATACTGGCAGCAACAGCTCTTTTCGAACAGAAATCGCCAACACTGCGATGATTCCGCCTATTGTCAAACTACCTGTATCGCCCATAAACACTTGCGCGGGGTAAGCATTGTACCATAAAAAGCCTACCAATGCACCTACAAAAGCTGCAATAAAGACTGTCATTTCACCAGAATTGGGTATATACATAATATTCAAGTAATTAGACAAAATAATATTACCCGAAACAAAAGTAAACACCCCAATGGCTGCGACGTTAATCGCCGAGGTGCCTGCCGCCAAACCATCGATACCATCGGTAAGATTGGCGCCATTAGAAATAGCTGTAATGATAAAAATTACTATCGGTATAAAAATCAACCAAACATAATCTTGATAGCCTTCGCCCATCCAAGAGATGAGTTGACCATAATCAAATTCGTTATTTTTAAAAAAAGGAATGGTTGTCGTAGTCGATTTTACATCAAACTGTGTAATATTTGCGGTATTGGCCAAAGCATCTGGCGCATTGCGAACAGTAACATCGGGATGAAAATACAAAATACTTCCAACGATAATCCCTAAACCAATTTGCCCAAAAACTTTAAACTTGCCTTTCAGTCCTTCTTTGTCTTTTTTGAACACCTTGATATAATCGTCCAAAAAACCAATTGTACCCATCCAAATGGTGGTAAGAATCAGCAACCAAATGTAAACATTGTCAATTTTTGCAAACAACAATACGGGTATCAATGTTGCTAATATAATGATAATCCCGCCCATGGTTGGCGTTCCTGCTTTTTGGTTTTGCCCTTCTAGACCAAGCTCTCTGACCGTCTCACCTATTTGTTTTCGGCGAATAAAACTGATAATTCTTTTACCAAAAATTGTCGAAATCAACAAAGACAATATCAAGGAAATCCCTGATCGAAAGGAAATGTATTGATACAAGCCTGTGCCAGGTAAGTCAAATGTTTGGTCTAGATATTCTAAAAAATAATATATCATCCTATTTATTGAGTTCGTTTAAAAAATATTGTGCTTCTTCCAAATCACTAAAATGGTGTTTTGTGCCTTTTATATCTTGATAAGTTTCGTGTCCTTTGCCAGCAATGAGAATAATATCATTAGGATTAGCCATTTTTATCGCTGCTTTGATGGCTTGTTGACGATTTTCTATCGTGATAGTTTTTCTTGTATTTTGTGCTTCGACGCCGGCTTCGACCTCGGTCAGTATCTCATACGGATCTTCAAACCTAGGATTGTCTGAAGTAAAAACTACTTGGTCGCTCATCTCAGAAGCGATCTTGCCCATCAACGGACGCTTGGAAGCATCTCTATTGCCTCCACAACCCACCACGGTAATCACCTGCTCGTTGCGTGTGCGAATCTCATCAATGGTTTGCAACACATTTTGTAGAGCATCAGGCGTATGTGCATAATCAACAATCACAGTCACTTGGTTAGGCGACACCACATATTCGAATCGGCCAGAGACACTCTCTAATGTGCTCAGTTGCAACAACACCTCTTCGGGGTTCATGCCCAACTCGACAGCGGTAGCATAAATAGCCAAAACATTAGATGCGTTGAACGTACCTATGAGCTTTACCCAAACTTCTTTTTGGTCAATCGTGAGTAACATTCCGCCCAATTGTCTTTCTAAAATTTTTACCTGATAATCGGCTACATTAGCCAAAGCATAGTTTTTTTTACGCGCAGCTGTATTTTGCAACATATACTGCCCATTTTTGTCGTCTGCGTTAGTCAGCGCAAAAGCATGTTTGGGCAATTGATCAAAAAATTTCTTTTTCACATCGCGGTAAGCGGCAAAAGTTTTGTGATAATCTAAATGATCATGCGAAAGATTAGTGAAAATTCCGCCTGTAAAGCTCAAACCTTCTGTACGTTTTTGCTCAATACCGTGCGAACTCACCTCCATAAAGCAAAACTCGCACCCCTGTTGTACCATTTGGTCGAGATATTCATTGATTGTAACGGCATCGGGCGTAGTGTGGGTAGATGCAAATTCGTCTTGACCAACCAATACTTTTACGGTCGAAATCAACCCTGCGCTATACCCCAATTGTGTAAACAATTGATGTAACAACGTTGCTGTTGTCGTTTTGCCATTGGTACCAGTTACGCCTACCAATTTTAGTTTTTCTGACGGATGGTCATAAAAATTAGCCGCCATCAATGCCAAAGCAAGATGTGTGTCGTCAACCATTACATAAGTTACTCCATCAACAATATCATCGGGCAATTGCTCGCAAATAATAGCCGTTGCGCCTAGCTCAATAGCTTTGCTAATGTAGTCATGACCATCTACTTGCACACCTTTGAGCGCAACAAACACACTGTTTTTGACTATTTGTCGAGAGTCTAGCACCAAATTATTAACTTGGATGGCCGTGTTGCCCTTGAGCGCCTCGATAGATACCTTATATAATATGTCTTTTAATTTTTTCAACCTAATTCTAATATTATTACTTGATTTTTCTTGATTGCTTCGCCCGCTTTTACCGATTGATTTTTTACTTTACCCAAGCCAGTTGTATGCACTTTGAGCCCGAGATTTTCGAGAATCGGCACAGCATCCATAGCTGGCATCCCTTGCACATCAGGCATTTTGTTTGCCTTATATTTTACTTTTGCATAATATGATTCATAGTCTTTACTTACCTTTTGGATAGGCTGATCAACATTTTGCACTTTGTTCAACGAAGGATTATCGGTATAAATTTTTTGCGCCAAGCGCTTAAAAACTGGTCCAGCAACGTCGGCGCCGTAATAACTGCCCTTGGTAGGTTTGTGAATAACCACTATGCAAGAATATTTTGGATTATCTGCCGGAAAATATCCTGCAAATGATGAGGCATAATACATTCCCCCTTCTCGCCCACCGTAGTTCATCTGTGCTGTACCGGTTTTGCCAGCCATCGGAAAATCTGGTGAATACAATTTTTTACCCGTTCCTCTTTTGACTACATTTTTGAGAATCTCTTGCATTTCTCTAATCACTTTCGGTCTAGCGATTTGAGGATTAATCACCTCAGTATCATACACTTGTATCGAATGATCTACATCTCTTACCTCTTTCACAAATTGCGGTTTTACCATCACTCCGTCGTTGGCAACTGCATTATATAACGTAAGCATTTGCAAAGGCGACACCAATATACCGTAACCATAAGCCATCCAAGGCAAGGCTATTTTACTCCAGCTTTTATCGCCTGGTCTCGGAATATATGATTTTGGCTCTCCTCTTAGTTGTATCCCCAAATCATCATTAAAGCCAAACGACTCCATTTTGTTGATAAACTGTTCAGGGTTATTTTTGTACGCCTCATTAACTGCTTGAGTAACCACCGTGTTTGACGACACTTCGAAACCTCTTGCCAAAGATATTTTTCCGTAACCACGTCGGTTAGAATCTACCACACGTCGGTTAGAAAAAACTGCTACTCCGTTGTGTGTATCTACAATGGTTGCCGTATCGCATTTTTTGTCATCCAACAAAGCCAAATAAGATGCTAGTTTAAAGGTTGACCCCGGATCGTGACGTTCGAGTATGGCGTAATTGATGGTTTCAATATAATTACCAGACGACGTCCTACCTAAATTAGAAATGGCTTTTACGTGCCCTGTTTGGGTTTCCATCACCACCACGGTACCGTGATCGGCCTCGTATTGTTGCAAAGCATTGAGCAAAGCATGATGAGCAATGTCCTGAATATACACATCGATGGTGGTGATTACATCATAGCCATCGATAGGGTCAACGTCGTTTTCGTCACTAATTGGTTTCCATAATCCTTTGGCCATTTTTTGAACCGTTCGCGCACCTTCTTTACCTGTAAGTTGCTCGGTATAAGCCGCCTCAATCCCTTTGCGAGTGATGGTTCCGTCATCGTTGGTTCGTTCATAACCTATGGTTCTGTTTGCAATCATGCCGATAGGATATTCGCGCACATATTGCTGTTCCACTATCATTCCGCCTTTGTATTTTCCGAGATTAAACAACGGAAATTGCTTGAGCTCTGTAAACTCTATATAGCTTAGTTTATGCGCTATTGGCAAATATCTTTTTTTGGATGCTCTTGATTTTCGCAAGTAAGACTCCCATTGCCCCACCGTTCGCTTGCCAACAAACCGACTCAAAGAATCGGACAAAGCATGTATATTCTCTTCAAAATCTTCTTGTTTTGACGCACAAGGGTCAAAAAATATGGTGTATTTTGGGATTGAAGTCGCTAACAAACTACCGTCAGACGAGTAGATATTGCCTCTACTTGCCGCAATTTTTTCTTGTTTTACGGTAAGACTATCGGCCTTGGCTCGCCATTGTTCTCCTTCGCTGACTTGTATTTTGACAAGCATGCCTAAAATAGCGAATGCAACGAGTACCATCGCGCCAAAAACGAGTATTATTCTTCCGTTTATTTCTCCTTTATTTATTGCCATAGCTTCTTATACCACGGTTTTTCTTTTTCTATTTCAACTTTTATTTTGGCTGGTGGTGTATCCGGAATAAAAATTCCTTTGTCCTCCATCTTTTTCTCAACGCTCGACTCTAGTTTCATCAACATCAATTCTGACCTTCTCTCCACATATTCTGTACGGTATTCTTTCACCTCTTCAGTCAGGTTTTTCAGGTTGATTATTTTTTGTTCAAAAACGTGATTATTACCTATCAGCACGAGTACACAAATTACCACACCGATAATCAACGTCCAGTTTTTTGGCGATTGATCATCTACAAGAAATTTTGCTTTTAGTAAATTATAAATATTCATGCTATTTTTTTTCGGCTATTCTTAGCTTGGCACTTCTTGCTCTATTATTTATGGCAACTTCTTCTTGCGTTGGCTCGATGTGCTTGCCTATTTTTTTGAATGGCACTTCGAATCTGCCAAACATATCTCTCTCTGGTTCGCCTTCAAACATGCCGTTTCTCATAAATCTTTTGACCAATCTATCTTCGAGCGAATGATACGAAATCACACTCAGTCGTCCAGACTCATTAAGTACTTCTATGGTTTGTTGCAAAAACTCTTGCAATGCGGCTATCTCTTGGTTTACTTCGATGCGAATGGCTTGATAAATCTGCGCCAAAATTTTGTGGTTGCGATGAGCAGGCAAAAATTTTTCTAAAGCTTCTTTGAGCTGCACGCTACTTGTAATAGGTGTTTGTGTACGATAGGTTACAATAGCATTGGCCATGCCACGCCCTTGTCTGAGCTCGCCATAAACCTTGAACAACTTGGTCAAATCTTGTTCGCTATACTCATTGATTACTTCGCGTGCTGACAACCCTGCGCTCTGATTCATCCGCATGTCTAACTCGGCATCAAAACGGGTAGAAAAACCACGCTCAGGCACGTCAAACTGGTGAGAAGACACACCCAAATCAGCCAAAATACCATCTACTTGTTTTACCCCATAAAAACGTAAATATCTTTTGAGGAATCTAAAGTTTTGCGGAATCAGAGTAAATCTTTCATCGTCGATAACGTTGCGTTGAGCATCCTCGTCTTGGTCAAAGGCAAACAGCTTTCCGTTTGGACCCAATCTGCTCAATATTTCTCTAGAATGACCGCCTCCGCCAAAGGTCACATCTACATACACTCCGTCTGGACGAATGTTTAATCCATCTACGGTTTCTGTCAACAATACGGGTTGATGGTAATTAGTCGTTGTCATTCGCTGTATCTTTTCCCATTACTTCCTGAGCCAAATCGGCAAAATCTATATCCTCGTCAGACAATAAGTTTTCGTACAACTCTTTATCCCAAATTTCGACGATATTAATTTTAGAAGACAAAACAATTTCTTTTTTGATATCGGCAAAGGCAATCAAATCTTTGGCAATCAACAACCGACCGTTGTCGTCTATATCCACCATTTTTACGCCTGCCATAAATTTACGCACAAACAAATCGTTCTTTTTATTGAAGCGGTTGAGTTGGTTAATTTTCCCCATCATCAACTGCCACTCTGCCATTGGCCATAGCTCTACACACTTCTCAAACACAGAGCGTTTGAGCACGAATCCGTCTTCCGTTGCCGGAAGTTGTTTCTTCATCCCGGACGGAATCATCAAGCGCCCTTTGGCGTCGATTTTACATTCGTATGTTCCTACTATGGCTTTCATTTTCCACTTTTGTACTGTACATGAACAAAATTAAAAAATAATTACCACTTTTTACCACTTCTTACCACTTTGTTGATAAGTTATAAGTTATCAACAATTGATTTGTAGTTGGGTAAAAAATTATTGCTAAAGCTCTTTAAATATAGTAAATACACCTCGTGATTGCAGAACAGTATTTACACCTATATGTGTTGATAAGTAAGTGAAATGAACACAAAACAAGAATCAAAAAACAAAAAAGTGATAAAAATTCTTCGTTTTGATGTCTATTGTTAGTCTAAATCTATCATATTTGGAAGTTGACGAATATCATCTAGGGTATAAAAATTTGGATGATGTATTTCGTGGTTAATTCGCTCATGTGCCCAAGTGGTGTGGTAAGGAATGTGAATGGCCGCCCCGCCCTGTTCGAGCACAGGCAAAACATCTGATTTTAGTGAATTGCCAATCATCAAAAAATCTGAAAAATCGACGCCTAACCTTTGGAGCATTTTTTGGTAATCGAGTGGTGTTTTTTCAATCATCACTTCGATATGATGAAAAAGCGAGCCAATACCCGACTCGTGCAATTTGCGATGCTGGTCTTTGAGGTCGCCTTTGGTCGCAACAATGACCGTGTATTTTTGAGCCAATGTAGTCACGGTTTTCTCTACGCCTTCCAACAAAGTTACTGGCTGGTTGAGCATGTCTTTGCCGATGGTCAAAATACGCTGATACACCTCATTTGACAAATAGCCATTGGCA
The DNA here is from genome assembly GCA_041583035.1 of Flavobacterium sp. Lineage (GTDB taxonomy): Bacteria > Bacteroidota > Bacteroidia > Flavobacteriales > Flavobacteriaceae > Flavobacterium. Next base: position 6,805 of record JBFHGP010000011.1, on the reverse strand, counting down.
ATCTCATTTGCCGTCTCTATCATCGAGAGTGTATATCCTTTAATGCCATAACCGTACAACGGTAAATTTTTTATTTGGTTATCAAATAGTTTTTGCGCAATGCTTTGCTTTGACAAAAAATCGCCCATCAAAGCGACAAAACGTTTTTCGGCCTCTTCAAAATATGGTTCGTTATCCCACAAAGTATCATCGGCATCAAAAGCAATAATTTTGGGCGAAAGCAAAGGTTGACTCATAAGACTCTGTTTTTCTGATTTGATTGCATAATTACAAAAAAACAGCTGATTTTACGGGCAATTGCATCACTTTTTGATCAAAAATATTACTCATTTTGTAGAAAACCTACACACTTACACAAATCGATATCAAATAAATTAACAAAACAAATACAAAAAATATGTTAATTTTTACCAAAAAACATACATAAAAACCTATGGAATGACTTTTGCACTATATATACCGAACTATAAAAATTATATTACCATGAAAAATTTAATCAAACTATTAGGTGTATCTGTTCTAACATTATTTGTGGCTACTTCTTGTAGCAGTGATGATGACCCAGTAGACAACGATTTGTTTGTGGGAACGTATGAAGGACCTATTTCTTACAACTCTGACTCAGAAAATAAATCTGTAGATGACGGTAGCATTACTGTGGTGAAAGTTGGCAACAAATACAATTTTGCTTTTTCTGACGGTATTCCGAATATTAACGGAGTAGAATTTGAAGAAGATGATGATAATTACTACATCAACATTGGTGGTAGCGAGCTCAATTATATTCGTATCAACGAGAGTACTTTAAAAATTTTGTACGTTGACGGCGACGAGACTTGGACTGCTGATTGTAATAGATAAACAACCCAAAACTAAAAAATGCAGGTGCTTTGCCTGCATTTTTTTTATTGTTGAATAGGTTTGGCGTTATCCGGAATCTCATATCTAAAATTGAGTTCGGTGTTTTTGCGTATTTTGTTGTAGACTAATTTAAGTCCGATTTTTTGGCTAAGATTAGCTGCCGTTATCTCTATTTTCTCTGCCAACACAATTCCTTCATTGTCTGAATGATTGGCATAGCTGATATCAAGTGTGTTTGGTGATTTTACCATCGACAATTTTTCGCGATGCAATTGCCAATCAGCATCAATCCAATATTGTAATTCGACTATATCTTGCGGCATAATCAATTGAGTAACCACTTGATAAAAATCGTTTTGGAGGCGTTTGTTTATCCATTTTTGTTGGTTGTCATACAGCGCTTTGCCCAACAATAGATTTTCTACTTTTTGGTAATCTAGCTCTACCCCGAGCATGTTGCTTATCAACTCAAAATCGCCATCATAATAGGTGTTTTGCATGGTTTCGTAATAAGAAACACGTGTAGGTGTAATCAATATTTTGGCACCAGTGATACCAAATTTTCTTATAATAATCAGTATTTGCTCGCCTTTTTCTATTCGGATATCTGTTTGCACATCCATCGATATTCCGCTATAATCTGCGTTACCGATAATATGCAAAGTATTAAAATCGTGCGGAGCACTCAGGTGATTATCCATGATTTCATCGGCATCTATTTTTTTATCCAAAACAGCGCTACCTGCAACTATTTCGTCTTTCTCTTCTGTAGACGACTGCGGTTGCCACGATTTACACGAGAGCAACAACAATGCACAAAAACATGCGCCTAATACCGATTTTACTTTCCTCATTACTCCATCACACTATAATCACCAATACTGATTTTGGTAAATTTACCGTCAAATTTGGCATGATTTCCTATCATTGCCTCGTCTAAGTCAGCATTTTTCACCTCAGCATTCGTTTGGATTAAACTATTTTTAATACTTGCATTTTCTACCTTCGTGTTATCTCCCAAAGACACATTTGGCCCAATAGTAGCGTTTTTCAACACCACATTTTCGCCAATATAACAAGGCGGAACGATGGTTGAATTTTCCAATACTACTGTCGATGACACCGTATTTTCGCCATCAGAATGTAAAAAATTAAGCATGCGATTATTGGTATCTACCGTTACCGCTTTGTTACCACAATCCATCCATTCATCCACCTTACCTGGCACAAAACGCAAACCTTTTTGTTTCATATTTTCGAGTGCATCTGTCAATTGATATTCGCCACCTTTTTGGATGCCATTATCTACCAAATATTCTAATTCGTTACGCAAATTTTCGGCCGATTTAAAGAAATAAATACCGATAATTGCCAAATCAGAAACAAACTCTGCAGGTTTTTCAACAAAATCTACAATTTCGTTTTTATCGTTCAACTGCACCACACCAAAAGCTGACGGGTCTTCTACGGCTTTTACCCAAATTACCGAGTCGGCTGAGGCATCTAGCGAAAAATCAGCACGGAACAAAGTATCAGCATAAGCCACCACGATTGGTCCTTGCATACTCTCTTTGGCACATAAAATAGCATGAGCCGTTCCCAAAGCTTCGTTTTGGTAATACACCGTACCTTTTGACCCTAATTTTTCTGCAATCGCAATCAAATCTTTTTCTACATCTTTACCAAAACTCTCGTGAATGATAAACGCAATTTCGTCTATCGGTTGATTAATTACTTTAGCAATATCTTCGACCAATCGATGAACGATGGGCTTTCCTGCAATAGGGATTAATGGTTTTGGCGTTGTTAATGTATGAGGGCGCAAACGTGAACCACGGCCTGCCATTGGTACTATTATTTTCATTTGTTAATGTTTTTATTTGTTAATTTCCTGCAAGGTATGTTAGCCCTTATAGGTGAAAAATTTGGATAACTATTTATTTTACGCCAGTACTGCCAAATCCGCCAGCACCGCGCTCGGTAGTTGATAATTCTTCAACCTCTACCCACTCAGCGCGTTCGTGTTTGGCTACAATCATCTGTGCAATGCGTTCGCCGTTTTCTACCACAAAAGGCTCTGATGATAAATTAGCAAGAATCACGCCAATCTCGCCACGGTAATCAGCATCTATCGTGCCTGGTGTGTTCAAACAGGTGATTCCTTTTTTTAAAGCCAAGCCGCTACGTGGGCGCACTTGCGCTTCGTAACCGATAGGCAATTCTATAAACAAACCTGTAGGTATCAAAGCGCGCTCCATCGGTTGTAAGGTGATTGGTGACGAAAGATTGGCACGCAAATCCATACCGGCAGAAGCAAGTGTTTCGTAACTTGGTAAGGCGTGTTGTGATTGGTTAATGATATTTATCTTCATTTTTTTGTAATTGATTTTATTAGGCTGTGTATAAATGTTTTTTCTTTAAAATAAATGATTCCGACAAAAATGAGTAAGAATGCGGCTCCAATGTAATAATTTTCTCTGAATTGATAAAAATAGAAGAAAGAAAAGAGTACAGAAACCCCTAAATATAGCGCAATTGTTTTTTTATCATACGGTATCGGGTAGTTTTTTTGCCCGAGTATATACGAAATCAGCATCATCGAGGCATACACTGCCAAGGTTGCAATTGCCGAGCCCAGCAACCCTATGGTCGGAATCAGAAGGTAGTTGAGCAGTAAAGTCAGCACAGCACCAAAAATAGAAATGTATGCGCCAATTATCGTTTTGTCTTGCAGTTTATACCATACCGATAAATTGGCATAAATCCCCAGCATCAGATTGGCCAAAATGATATATGGTACAATCTCCATGGCGTGCCAATAATTTTCTTCGAGAATATAAAATGTTTTGATTAAATCGGCAAAAATCACAATGAGTAGCATCGCCAAACTGCCAAAAATCACAAAATACTTGGTAATGGCAGCGTATTTTATAGGCGCATCGTCGTTTTTGGCATAACTAAAAAAGAATGGTTCGATGCCCAAGGTGTACGCCATCCTGAAAAGCACCATAAACACGCCAATTTTGTATATCGCGCCATAGCTTGCCAAACCTAAACTTCTGTAATCTTCGGGCAATAACAAATCGAGCAATACTTTGTCAAATGTTTCGTTGACCACAAAAGCCAAACCAGCAATCATCACCGGAAAACTATATACGAGCATTTCGCGCAAAAGTTTGGTGTTGAAACGCCATTGCAATCGCAAATAAAACTTTGACAACAACAATAAAGTTACCAAACTAGCCACGATATTTGCAATAAACAAATAACCCAATTCAAAATTGGTTTGATAATATGATTGTAACGAATGCGTAGGGTTTTTGAGTAAAAAATTGGGCAATAGGTAGAGAAACAAAACCGTAAGCCCCGCATTGACCAACACATTGATAACCTTGATCACACTATATTTTACGGGACGTTGTTGGGCACGCAAAATCGCAAACGGAATCACTGCCAAAGCGTCTAACACCAAAATCCATATCAGGTAATCGACAATAACTGATGGTATGCCGAAATACGCATCTATATATTTTTTGAACAAATAAATAGCGCCTAAAAACACCGCCGAAACCATCATCAAAAACAAAATGGTGTTGTTGATAACTTCTTTTTTGTTTTGCTGTTTGTTGTAAAAACGGAAAAAAGCTGTTTCCATCCCGAAAGACAAAACCACGTTGAAAAACATCAACCAAGAAAAAATCAGGGTGTAACCTGCATAGGCGTCTTCGGGCAACCAATCGATGTGATACGGAGCCATGATAAAGCCTATCATGCGAGGCACTACCGTGGCGACACCATAGATTAATGTAGTTTTGAACAGTTTTTTATAGACACTCAAGATGCGTTATTTTTTAAAATACAAAGGATTGAGAAAAGGTTTTATCTCCTCAAAACTAAAGCTAAGCTCAGTAGCACCACTGGCGTACGGAGCAATCTCATACGGATTGTAATAAGCGACCACTTTTTTATTGGTCATCAAAATATTTTGAGGTAGATAAAAACGGTTGTTTTCAAACAAAAAGCCTTTTTCTTCTAACGAATCTTGCGGTTCAATGTTATAGGTGGCATAAAACTTATCTTTGACCAATTGCTCAAAACCGATATAATTGACAAAAAGTTGTTTGGTCTCTAGCGTTTGCCCTGTTTCTGTATCAAAAAATTGTGCCACACGGCCGTGATTGCCATGCGCTCCGCCGGTAAACGTGTAAAAATCATAATGAACGCTCAACAATTGCTTGCTCAATCGATGGGCTTGAGCGGTGATTTCGGCCTCCCACGGCAAAGGTTCGTTCGGGAATTTGGTTTTGATATCTTCGTACGAATCAATAAAATTTTGCATCAATGTATCATAGCTTTCAAAAGATTCGCCTTTTTCAGCAAAAGAAATGAACGAAGATACCTGTTGCAAAACCTGTTGATTGATATTTGACAACGAGGTTTTGTCGCCTGAAACATGAGGCACCACAATCGTTACTTTGGCGCACTGACTATCACTACAAATTTGCGAACGCAATTCGTATTTTTTTTCTTCGATTTTGGTATTATCTACCTCTTGGCAACCATAAAAGGCGCAAATCAGCAGTAATAACAATACATTTTTATTCATAGCTTTTAACAATATTTTGGATACAAAAATATAATAAATGTTGCACATATTGTGTTAATATCTGGGCAATAAATATTACTTAGAAAAGTAGTTGCAAATCGATAGGAGAACATGTATTGACAAACATTTAACATTGAAATACAATAGCCAATCAGGCACAAAACTTGTCATTGCGTTGATTTTGATTATATTTACCACAAAAAAACATGAAAAATATATTTTTGGCTACAGCCATTGTATGTAGCATTACCGCATCGGCACAAAAACCTGTTTTTACACAAGCCCACATCGAGTCGGCACGAGTATATAGCAACGCCGCCGAACTTACCCACAAAGCGACCGCCAATGTACCTGCAGGTACTTCGGAAATTGTGATTACCAATGTGGCGAATTACCTCAACGAAAACACCTTGCAACTAAAAGTACCACAGCACGTTACCGTGATGTCTTTGCAATATACCAATGCGTATATTGAAGAATATGACAATAACCAAGATTCGCCTTTGATCAAACCTATCAAAGAAGAAATTGACCAAAAAACCAAAGCGTTAAAAAAACTCCGCAACCAGATAGAAACAGAGCAACACGCCATAGAATTGCTCGACGAAAATCAAGAAATCAAAGAAAGTCAGAATTTTACCGTTGCCGAGCTTGCCAAGCTTTTGGAATTTTACAAAACCAATCGCAACGCACTGAGCAACAAGGTAGACGAGATGAAAGAACAAGAACAAACTTTGCTAACCGAGTTGCAAACACTCAAAGGAAAACTCAGTTTTAACAATACCTCTACAGAAAAAGTAAGTCAAGGAAAAATCATCGCGTATGTTACCAGCCAACGTGCAGGCAGCATCCCGATTGAGGTAAACTATCTTTCGCAAAGTGCAGGCTGGCAACCATCGTACGAAATGCGTATCGACAAAATTAATCAACCGATACAAATGATGTATAAAGCCCAAGTGATACAAAACACTGGCTTTGACTGGAAAAACGTAAAATTATCACTCACTAGCGGACAAGCCAATCAAAATACCGTTGCGCCAGAGTTGCACCCTTGGTTTGTAGATTATCAAAACAATTATGCTTATGAGGCAGACGATATGGCACTTGAAGAAGTAGCCATAGACCATTATAGAGAAAAAACTGAAGGAAGAACTAGTAATATACAATCGCTAGAAGCACAAGTTCCAGAACTCTCTGTCGGGCAATCAACCATGAGCGACTACACCCAAATCAACGAATCGCAACTCAATATCACCTTTGACATAGACATCCCGTACACTATCTTGAGCAACAGCAAAAAACACAGTGTGTCGCTCAAAGAAGTAAACGTACCTGCTA
>JBFHGP010000010.1:0-31068 GCA_041583035.1 Flavobacterium sp. | reverse complement strand
TTTTGACAAATAAGCATTGAGGCGTTGTACCAATTTTTGGACATCAAGTGACGTCGGATAATCAAAATGTGCAAACATTTGTTTGGCGTGCACACCAGCATCTGTACGGCCAGCTCCAACCAATGCAATATCAGCAGACAACAACAAGCAAAAAGCCTTGGTCAGTTCTTCTTGAACCGTGACCGCATTGGGCTGAGATTGCCATCCGTGATAGCGCGTGCCGTTATATGAAAATTCTACAAAATACCTCAAAAGCATTATTTTAATGCAAATATACATCAATTTAGAAAGAAAAATTTTGTTTTAAGGAGGATAAAAGCCAGTCTAATTTGGTTAATTTTGTCTAAAATTTTGGTTTCATGAAAAAACAGCTTAGCATTTTTCTTACAATTTTCGTCTTTTGGATTACGCCGTTTTACGCCCAACAGTTTGATGATTACTTTGTTGACAACACCTTACGACTAGATTATATTTTTGCTGGTAATACTCAACATCAGCAAGTTTTTTTGCATGAAAAAGTACAGCTCAACGGATGGCACGGAAGACGAAAAAACCTTAGCATCACCCCCATTCAAGGGCAAGGACAAATAAGAGTGTATGACCAAGCGAGCGGCCAACTGATTTATGTAAAGCCATTTGGAAGTCTTTTCCAGGAATGGTTGACGCTCGACGAGGCAAAAACATCGACCAAAAGTTTTGAAAACACTTTTTTAGTACCTTATCCGAAAGAAAAAGTGATGGTAGAGGTGGTTTTGTTTGACCAATTTCGCAACGAAAAATCAATGCTTAAACACTTAATAGATCCAAAAGATATATTAATCCGGAAAGCTGCCAAGAGCAATATTGTGGATTATGAGGTGATTCATGCAGCAAAAATTGACCATCCTATCCAAATTGCGATTGTTGCAGAAGGTTTTCAATCATTCGAAATGCCCGCGTTTATGCGTTACGCCAAAAAAGTATGTACACATTTATTCTCACACAAGATTTTTGAACAATACGAAGATGCTTTTGAAATTATAGCCGTAAAAACCGTATCGCAAGACAGCGGAGTAAGCGTTCCGTCGCAAAACATTTGGCGCTCTACCACTGTTCAGTCTCACTTCGACACTTTTTACTCTTCGCGTTATCTTACCACTACACATGTGCAAAAATTGCATAATACGCTCGAAAATATTCCTTACCAACATCTGATTATTTTGGCCAATACAGAGGTGTATGGCGGAGGCGGAATTTTGAATGCTTACACCCTCACCATGACAGCCAATAGCCAATTTGCGCCTGTGGTGGTACACGAGTTTGGGCATAGTTTTGCTGGCTTGGCTGATGAATATTTCTACGAATCGGATGTTTTTGAACATCGTGCTACACAGAAAATAGAGCCTTGGGAGAAAAACATTAGCTCGTTGGTAGATTTTGATGCTAAATGGAAGAATATGCTCGCGCCAAACACCCCTATCCCAACGCCCGACAAGATGCTCAATACTGTTCGGATTGGCGCTTTTGAAGGGCTCAAAGGCAACGGCTTGTACATTCCGTCTCACGATTGCCGAATGAAAACTAATCAGGCAAACGATTTTTGTCCAGTTTGTAACCGTGCCATCGAAGAAATGATATTATTTTACACTTCAAATCTAGCAAACTAATGAAAATATTGCTTTTGTCAGACACCCATAGCTATATGGACGAAAAAATATTGAAACACGTCAAAAATGCTGATGAAATATGGCATGCTGGCGATATTGGCAATCTCGAAGTGACCGAGCAAATCAAAAAACTTAAACCTCTCAGGGCGGTTTTTGGTAATATTGACGGGACAGAGGCACGCAAAGAGTTTCCGTTGCACCAAATATTTTTCTGCGAGCAGGTAAAGGTATTGATGACTCACATAGGTGGTTACCCCGGCAAATATGCAAGCGGAATCAAAAGTTTGCTTAGTAAGGAACGACCACAGATTTTTATTAGCGGACACTCACATATTCTCAAAGTACAATATGATCAATCTTTACAGATTTTACACCTCAACCCCGGAGCTGCAGGTATTTATGGACACCATCAAGTGCGCACGATGATACGTTTTGAGATTGAAGGCAAAGACATCAAAAACATGGAAATCATCGAATTAAAGAAGTAATTTACAACAAAAAAAGAGCTACTGAAATTTTCAGTAACTCTGTATATACTTTTTTTGCAAAACAAATTATCCTTGCTCTGCCTCTCTTTTTTCTTTCTTTTCTTGCATGAGGTCTCTAGCTCCACCAACAGCCCAAATGAGTGCCACGTTTACTAAAAACAACATCAACCAAAATCCCATTAACAAGATTATTACCCCTATTAAAAAAGCTAAATATTGACTAAATTCAAACATTATTGATACGATTTTATTGTTATGCAAATGTAACTTTTAATTTTTAAAATACAAGCACCAAATTAATTTTTTTACCGAATATTTTATCATTAAACAGATATTGAGTAATTTTAGGCAAAATTTATAATAACACGCAAAATTAATCTTTTATATAATATGGAATTTCGTATCGAAAAAGACACTATGGGCGAGGTAAAAGTACCTGCTGACAAGTATTGGGGAGCGCAAACCGAGCGTTCTCGAAACAACTTTAAAATTGGTAATCCTGGGAGTATGCCCAAAGAAGTTATCGAAGGATTTGCCTATCTCAAAAAAGCAGCAGCCTATGCCAACTGTGATTTGGGTGTTTTGTCTGTTGAAAAAAGAGATGCTATCGCACAAGTTTGTGACGAAATTTTGGCTGGGAAACTAGACGACCAATTTCCGTTGGTTATCTGGCAAACTGGTTCGGGTACACAATCAAACATGAACGTAAACGAAGTAGTTGCCAACCGCGCACAAGTATTGGCAGGCGGAAAAATTGGTGAAGGCGAACCTATTTTGAAAGCTAATGACGACGTAAACAAATCACAATCGTCTAATGACACTTTCCCGACAGGGATGCATATTGCGGCTTACAAAGCGGTCATCGAAAAAACGATTCCGGGTGTTGAACAACTCAAAAATACCTTAGAAAGCAAAGCCAAAGCATACAAAGATGTAGTAAAAATTGGACGTACTCACTTGATGGATGCAACTCCACTCACACTCGGACAAGAACTTTCGGGCTATGCCATGCAATTGTCTTACGGGTTAAAGGCGTTAAAAAACACTTTGCCCCATTTATCAGAGTTAGCTTTGGGTGGTACAGCTGTTGGTACTGGACTAAATACACCTGAAGGCTACGATGTATTGGTAGCCAAATATATTGCTGATTTTACCCAAATGCCTTTTGTGACTGCTCCAAACAAGTTTGAAGCTTTGGCAGCGCATGACGCGATTGTAGAGTCTCACGGAGCTTTGAAACAATTGGCTGTAGCCTTAAACAAAATCGCAAACGACATCAGAATGTTAGCATCTGGTCCACGTTCAGGGATTGGCGAAATTTTTATTCCGGCTAACGAGCCAGGGTCTTCTATCATGCCAGGAAAAGTAAACCCTACGCAATGTGAGGCACTAACGATGGTAGCTGCGCAAGTAATGGGTAATGATGTTGCCATCTCTGTAGGTGGTACGCAAGGACATTACGAATTGAATGTTTTTAAACCGATGATGGCTGCTAACTTTTTATCGTCTGCCAACTTGATAGGTGATGCTTGTGTATCGTTTGATGAACACTGCGCACAAGGTATAGAGCCCAACCACGAACGCATCCAAAACTTGGTTGACAACTCGTTGATGTTGGTGACTGCCTTGAATACCAAAATTGGTTATTACAAAGCTGCCGAAATTGCACAAACTGCACACAAAAACGGAACTACCCTCAAAGAAGAAGCGGTACGCTTAGGCTATGTTACTGCTGATGAATTTGACCAATGGGTAAGACCAGAAAATATGGTAGGTAAAATCAATTTGTAACACCTATCTTTTACCAAAGCAAAAAGCCGTTTTTCGATTAGAAAAACGGCTTTTTTTATGCATTGATTTTGATTATTTTTCTAATAATTCTTCTTCGGTATCGAGTTCTACTTTGAGATTTTGAATGATAAACTCTTGCCTATCTGGAGTATTTTTACCCATATAAAATTGTAGCAACTGCTCTACCGACATCGATTTGTCTAACATCACAGGGTCTAATCGAATATCTTCACCAATAAAATATTTGAACTCATCAGGCGAAATCTCCCCTAGCCCTTTGAATCGGGTAATTTCTGGCTTGGGTTTTAGCTCTTCGATAGCAGCCACACGTTCTTCTTCAGAATAGCAGTAAATCGTTTTTTTCTTATTTCGTACCCTAAACAAGGGCGTTTGTAAGATGTACAAATGTCCTTCTTTGATTAATTCAGGGAAAAACTGCAAGAAAAAGGTAATCAACAATAGCCTGATGTGCATTCCGTCAACATCGGCATCGGTGGCAATAACAATATTGTTGTAACGCAAATCGTCGAGACCGTCTTCTATATTTAGTGCTGACTGCAAAAGGTTAAATTCTTCATTCTCATATACAATTTTTTTGCTCATACCATACGAGTTGAGCGGTTTACCACGCAAACTAAAAACAGCTTGGGTATTCACATCTCTCGACTTAGTGATAGAGCCCGAAGCAGAATCTCCTTCGGTGATAAACAAGGTAGATTCTAAATACCTTGGGTCTTTAATTTTGGTAAAATGTATACGACAATCACGCAATTTTTTGTTGTGCAAACTCGCTTTTTTGGCGCGTTCTTTGGCTAATTTTCGGATACCAGACAACTCTTTACGCTCGCGTTCTGCCTGCAAAATCTTTTTGAGTAAAGCATCAGCAACCTCTTGATTTTTGTGTAAAAAATTATCTAATTTGGTTTTGATAAAATCGGTCACAAAAGTACGTACCGTTGGCAAATCTGGTCCCATATCTGTAGAACCGAGCTTGGTTTTGGTCTGTGATTCGAAAACTGGCTCTTCTACCTTGACAGAGATTGCCCCAACGATTGATTTACGAATATCTGAAGATTCAAAATTTTTGTTGTAAAACTCTTTGACTGTTCGGATAATTCCTTCTCGAAAAGCTGCCAAATGCGTCCCGCCTTGTGTGGTATTTTGCCCATTGACAAACGAAAAATATTGCTCTGAATACTGTGTTCGACTATGCGTGATGGCAATCTCAATATCGTCGCCAGTAAGATGAATAATCGGATACAATCTTTCTTCTTCTACAATATTTTCGCTCAATAAATCTTTTAGTCCCTCTTCAGAGTGAAACTTTTCTCCGTTAAAAACAATTGTCAACCCACGATTGAGGTAACAATAGTTTTTGAGCATTCGCTCGATATATTCTTTGCGGTATTTATAATTTTTGAAAATAGTTTCGTCTGCCACAAAAGTAACTTTGGTACCGCGACGACGCGAAGTTTCGACTACTTCTTCTTCATTTACGAGGTTTCCTTGAGCAAACTCGGCACCTTTTAACTCGCCATCACGCACTGCCTCAACTCTAAAGTAAGACGAGAGCGCATTGACAGCTTTGGTACCAACTCCATTAAGCCCCACCGATTTCTTAAACGCCTTAGAGTCGTATTTACCACCAGTGTTCATCTTCGAAACCACATCTACTACTTTGCCCAGCGGTATGCCTCGGCCATAATCTCTTACAGTTATTTGTTTGTCGCGCAAACTCACCTCAATGGTTTTGCCCGCACCCATCACAAACTCGTCGATACTGTTGTCGATTACTTCTTTGATTAATATATAAATACCATCATCAGGCGACGATCCGTCTCCCAACTTCCCGATATACATCCCCGGACGCATCCGGATATGTTCTTTCCAATCTAACGAACGTATGTTGTCCTCTGTGTATTGTGAGGTATTCTCTGACATCAAAATTTTCTTTTGGGCTAATTTAATGAATTTTGCGGATATCTAAAAATAAATATTTGAATAGTAAAATCGACTGTTTAATCATTTTTTTTGGAACCAAATTCGACAATTTTTTCTTGATATTTTACCCGTACAGCATAACTGTTTGGACCAATGGGACGTCCAAAAATCTCTGAATAATTTTTGGTAAAAATAGCTCCAAAATAGAGAATAATAGCTGAGTAATATACCCATAACAACAACACCAAAACAGAACCCGCTGTGCCGTACAATCCGTTTTTGGCTGAATGGGCAATATAGAAATTGATTCCCCACTTACCAGCCATAAACAGCAAGGTAGTAAAACAAGCACCTACCAAGGTTTCTTTCCACCCCAAACGCCCGTCGGGCAAGGTTTTGAACAAAAACACAAACAATGCAACAATGACCACAAAAACAGTTAACTTGTCTAACAATGAAGCCAAATGCAGTACGTCATCTGCCAATAAATAAGTTAGTTGTTCTTGTAGATATTGCAGCAAAGTTGTCAGTACCAAAGTAACCACCATGATAGACCCCAAAATCAAAATCATCGAAAAAGACAAAAGCCGTTTACGAATAATCGTCAGCCAAGCTTTTTGTGTGATTGGCTTGAGCCGCCAAATGCTGTTGAGACTGTTCTGAATCTCAGCAAACATAGCAGATGCTGTAAAAAACAACATGATTACACTGATGATGGTTGCCCAAATATTGTTGCTATCAATCGAAATTTTGAGGACTGCATCGGTCAACTGCACCGCTGTTTCTTCGCCAAACAAATAGTACAATTGCTCATAAAACTCGTCGCGGGCGGCTTGTTGTCCAAAAAATCGGGCAGCAATAGTAATGATTAGTATCGCCATGGGCGGAAAAGAAAATACTGTATAGTACGATAATGAAGCACTGAGTTTCATACCGTTTTCGTCGATAAAATCATTGATAGATTTGGAAAATAAGTGTATAATTTTTTTCATTTTTGTCTTAATCATAATGGTAAAATATACCAAAATCAAACAAAGTAAACAAGGCTGCTCGTTGATTTCCGTTTTTTAGCACATTATTTGTCCATGTATTACAGGTTTTGAACAAGTGATAACTGCCTTTTGCTTCATAAAAAACATCATTTTGTCCGTAATTTTGATCGGTCGCTATCAGTGAAAATTGATTATTAGTTTTATCAAAAGTATCCAATACATATAGGCACATTTTACGGTAATTTTCTTCAGATACCTTAATAGAAACACAATCGTTATTTGACTGCATCGTCTGATAATACGTCACGTGCATGGCCGATTCGCTCAAACCAGTCACCGCCAAAAAAGCAGTTTTGGGTTTGAGGTCTTTCCACTCGGGTGTATCGAGGTAAAAACCCTTGTCTCCCCAGCCCATAGCCACCCATTTTGGGTTTTTAATGCCTGATGGAGTATCGTTTGTATCTAAATAATCGCGCCATTCAAAAACAGGCGATGTGTACGGAAAAACAATATCGGTATGTACACCGTTGGTCAACAAAAATATTTCTACCTCTGGAGCATCATCGGGTTGTTGATGAATCGGTATCAAAGATAAAACAACCGTCAACAACACATATCCGAACAAGCCTAATATAATATAAAACACTGCTTTAATTAACTTTTTCATTTGAGTTTTGATTTATCCAAAAATACAATTATTGCAGAGAAAAACAGCATGAAGACAAAATTTTGATACAAACTTCACATTCGTCAACCATCAAAAATTGTATATTTGTGGTTTGGACATTTATATGCAAAAATTGGAAGACAACATTGAAGTTTACGGTGCCAGAGAGCACAACCTTAAAAATATCAACATCAACATTCCGCGAGAAAAACTCGTGGTCATCACTGGGCTTTCGGGCTCAGGAAAATCGTCTTTGGCATTTGACACCATCTATGCTGAAGGACAACGCAGGTATATCGAAACTTTTACTTCGTATGCTCGACAGTTTCTCGGCGGACTCGAACGCCCTGATGTAGACAAAATTGACGGATTATCCCCCGTTATCGCCATCGAACAAAAAACCACCAACAAAAGTCCGCGCTCTACAGTAGGTACAGTCACAGAGATTTATGACTTTGTAAGGCTATTGTTTGCCCGTGCTGGCGAAGCTTACAGTTATGTATCTGGCGAAAAAATGGTGAGTTACTCTGATGATCAGATTGTAGCACTCATCTGTGAAGATTATCAAGACCAACGCATCAATATCCTAGCACCCGTTATCAGAGCAAGAAAAGGACATTACCGCGAACTTTTTGAGCAAATTGCCAAACAGGGTTTTGTGAAAGTGCGGATTGATGGTAAGATTACCGATATCACACCCGGTATGAAAGTAGACCGATACAAAACACACGATATAGAAATTGTTATCGATAGACTGCAAATAAAAAATGATAAAAACACACTCAAACGACTAAACGAAACCATCAAAACAGCGATGGATTTTGGCAACAACATATTGATGGTAGTACCTCACGAGAGCAACACTAGTCGGTTTTTTAGTCGTGATTTGATGTGTCCGATTTCTGGGATTTCTTATCCGTTGCCCGAACCCAATAGTTTCTCGTTCAATTCGCCCAAAGGCGCTTGCCCTAAGTGCAACGGACTTGGTGTGGTGAACGAAATTAACATCCACAAAATTGTACCTGACAATAGCTTGTCTATCAAAAAAGGAGGTTTTAGCCCCTTGGGAGAACAAAAAAGTAGTTGGATTTTTAAACAACTCGAAATTATTGCACAAAAATATAATTTCAAACTCAGCGACCCCATTGCTGATATTCCAGACGAGGCGATGCAAATTATCATGTATGGCGGTAAAGAAAGTTTTTCGGTAAAGTCTGAAATAATGGGTATCACCAAAGATTATAAAATTGATTTTGAAGGTATTGCCAACTTTATTCTTAGCCAATATGACCATACAGAGTCGAGGTCAATCAAACGATGGGCCAAAGAATATATGGACGAAAATGTTTGTCCAGATTGTAAAGGCAGTCGCTTGCGCAAAGAATCATTGTATTTTAAAATTGACGAAAAAAACATAGGCGATGTCGTAGGTATGGATCTCGAAGCTTTGCAAGAATGGTTTGTAAATATCCCCAAAAGTCTTAGTCAAAAGCAGCTCGAAATCGCCCGTGAAATCCTAAAAGAAATAACCGCTAGGTTGTCTTTTCTGCTCGATGTTGGGCTCAGTTACCTGACACTCAACCGCAGCTCGCGTTCACTATCTGGTGGCGAGGCGCAACGCATCAGATTGGCAACACAAATCGGGTCTCAATTGGTAGGTGTTTTGTATATTTTGGACGAGCCAAGTATCGGATTGCATCAAAGAGACAATGAAAAACTGATACGTTCGCTTGAGCAATTGCGCGATATAGGCAACTCTGTTTTGGTCGTGGAGCATGACCAAGATATGATAGAATGTGCTGATTATGTGATTGATATTGGCCCAAGAGCAGGACGAAATGGAGGCGAAATCATCAGTGCTGGTACACCAAAAGAACTGTTGAAAAACAACACGCTCACAGCTGAATATCTCAGCGGAAAAAGAAAAATTGAAGTTCCAGAAAAAAGAAGATCAGGTAACGGAAAAACACTAAAACTCGTTGGTGCTCAAGGCAATAATCTCAAAAATATAACCGCAACGTTTCCGTTAGGCACCTTGATTTGTGTAACTGGCGTATCGGGATCTGGAAAATCTACTTTGATAAACGAGACTTTATACCCTGTACTCAACCAGCATTTTTTCAAAGCAGTTAAAGAACCGCTGGCTCATAAAAAAGTAGAAGGATTAGAACATATCGATAAAGTTATCGGAATCGACCAAAGCCCTATCGGACGCACACCACGCTCCAACCCTGCTACATATACTGATGTTTTTACAGAAATTCGCAACTTATTTGCCAAAGTACCCGAAGCTTCTATAAGAGGCTATAAACCAGGAAGATTCAGTTTTAATGTCAAAGGTGGTCGATGCGAAACCTGTGAAGGCTCTGGATTGCGAACCATAGAAATGGGCTTTTTACCAGATATTTATGTAGAATGTGAAACTTGTCAAGGCAAGCGTTTTAACCGTGAAACACTCGAAATAAGGTACAAAGGAAAATCGATTGCAGATATTCTTGGCATGACCATTGACGAAGCAGTTGACTTTTTTGAAAGTATTCCGAAAATTTACCGAAAACTCAAAACCATACAAGATGTGGGCTTAGGCTATATCACGCTTGGGCAACAAAGCACTACCTTATCTGGTGGCGAAGCACAGCGCATCAAATTGGCTGCTGAATTGTCCAAAAAAGATACCGGAAACACCTTTTATATTTTAGACGAACCTACAACTGGCTTGCATTTTGAAGATATAAAAGTATTGATGGAAGTTATCCAAAAACTAGTCGACAAAGGAAACACCGTATTGATTATCGAACACAATCTCGATGTGGTAAAAATGGCTGATTACCTCATCGATATAGGTCCAGAAGGTGGCAAAAAAGGTGGCACAATTGTGGCTGAAGGAACACCAGAAGAAGTTGCTAAAAATAAGAAAAGCCATACTGCCAAATTTTTACGTAAATTGCTATAAAAATAATATTAATGGAAAATAAAAAAGAACCTAAACTAGAAAAAAGATTTAGACAAAAATCATGGAGTGAAATAAAATCTAACGACTCATGGGCGATATTCAAAATAATGTCGGAGTTTGTTAATGGTTATGAATCGATGGCACGTATAGGCCCATCAATATCAATATTTGGCTCGGCACGCACAAAACCCGAAGATAAATATTATTTGTTAGCGCAAGAAATTGCCTACAAAATCAGTCAGCAAGGTTTTGGTATCATCACAGGTGGTGGGCCTGGGATAATGGAAGCAGGTAACAAAGGTGCTCATTTGGGCGCTGGTATATCGGTAGGTTTAAATATAGAACTGCCATTCGAACAACATTTCAACCCGTATATAGATGGCGATAAAAACTTACAGTTTGATTACTTTTTTGTCAGAAAAGTAATGTTTGTAAAATATTCACAAGGATTTGTAGTAATGCCTGGCGGATTTGGCACCTTAGACGAGTTGTTTGAAGCCATTACGTTAATCCAAACTAGTAAAACTGGTAAATTTCCGATTATTTTAGTAGGAAGCGACTTTTGGAGTGGTTTATTCGAATGGATTAAAAAAGTGTTGCGTGACAAATATGAAACCATATCGCCAGAAGATATTGATTTGATCCAGATTGTAGATACGTCTGACGAGGTGGTTGAAATCATCAATAATTTTTATCAAAAATACAACCTCAGTCCGAATTTCTAATTCAAAACAAAATTACGGAAATTTGAAACTCAAGCAAAAAGCAGCCTACAATGGTTGCTTTTGATTCTTATTATTATTCTTTAAATCATTTCTACATCGGCATTGTGCCAAAGGCTTTTACTGTTGTAGTGTTCATTGTTTTACAATTTTTGGGTTTACTGTTAAGGTTGCGTGAGGGATAGCAGCGGCATCCTTTTGTGGAGCGGAGCGGAACAAAAGATATAGCGGATAGCCCGACCTACTTGCTTTTTTTGCCCTCATCAATATTTGTTAAAGGTAAAAGTTTGTGGGCAAAAAAAGCAAGTGGGGCACGCCCAAATAAATATTAAATGTTTGTGAAATTAAGCGTTGAATTCGTTTTTGAGGAGCGAATAACAATGTGAGTCTTCGTAGGTGTTGTTGACGAGGTAATCTTGACGCATGATACCTTCTTTGACAAATTTGTGTTGGGCTAATAATTTTAGTGATGCAGTATTGTAATCTGCGACCATGGCTTGGATTCGGTGCAAATTCATTTGCGTAAAGCCATAGTTGAGAATGGGTAAAAGTGCCTCGGTCATGTATCCTTTTTGTTTGTGCTGGTCTTGCCAAAGTTTATAGAAAAGTTCGGCGCGGTGATGGGTGGTATTCCAAGTATGAAAGCCGCACTCGCCTATTGGTGTTTGGGTAGATTTTTCTACCAACAGAAAAAAGAGCAACGACAGTCTGTGTGATGTCATGCCGTTTTGGTGCATGGCCAGATAATGGTTGTACCCTTCTTCATCAACGCCAAAAAATGTCATGATATCAGACTTGGTTTGGGTATTGAACAATTGATGAATTACTTCTGGAGTGATTGCTTTCAACAAAAGTCTGTCTGTGCTTAGCTGTGTTATAATTATATCATTCATAGCGATTTATGTTTATAACCAACAAAGGCTCAGATTATCCATCTAAGCCTTTGTTTGAATTTTATTAAAAAATTATTTTGACTGTTTTGGATGAACCAATTTCATTTCGTCTATCAAGTGTTTTGCACCTGCATATTTGTCGATAACAAACAAGATGTAGCGAGCGTCAACCATGATGTTTCGGCAAATTTCTGGGTCGTAATAAATATCACTCATCGTACCTTCCCACACGCGGTCGAAGTTGAGCCCGATAAGGTTTCCGTGTGCATCGATAGCTGGCGAACCAGAGTTACCACCCGTGGTGTGGTTGGTACCGATAAAATTGACTGGTAATTTACCATTTTTGTCGGCATATGCACCATAGTCTTTATCGTTGTACAATTGAATCAACTTGTCAGAAACGTCAAACTCATAATCTCCTGGTACATATTTTTCGATTACACCATCTAAGTAAGTGACATGTGAATAAGTCACTGCATCTTTAGGGTTGTAGCCGTTTACTTGCCCATAAGTTACACGCAAGGTGCTGTTGGCGTCTGGAAAAATGCGGGCATCAGGAAAAAGTGTAAGCTGAGCTTTCATGTAATCGCGTTGCAAAGCATCTAATTGTTGGCTAAGGCGTTCGTAATCGTTTGCGATTGTACGAAAATAATTTTCGCCCATGTCTTTGGCAATTTGAAAACCTTTGTCGCTATTTAATTTTTGAAAAACCTCATCAGCGTCACCGCTCAAAATTTCTTTTAGGGCTGCGTAAGACGTCAAGGCAGAAGTGTTGTAAATATCATCGCCCAACTGTACATAATCAATGTTTTGTATTGAATTTGGCGTGAGGTTGGCAGGCGATTTTGTACCATACAATTCGACCACTTTTTTAAACACTTCTCTATCTACTTGAGCATTGTAATCTTTGTAAAAACCTTCTAAGCTTTGGATGAGATTATCACGGCGATCGTTAAACGATTGCTCGCCTCTAGAGCGGTAAACATTCTCTAATTGATACAATTGAAAACCAACGGTCAGCAACTCTGCGTTGCGCAAAGCTACCTCAAAAAAGTATTCTCTTGCCAAGGCGTAAGGTTCTATTTCTTGGTATAATTGGTCAAAATCATTGAGTAAGCTGCCGTACTCTTTTTGCATTTTGGCTTGGTTTACTTTTTGCACAAATTGTTTTTCGAAGTCTTTTTTGTGTGCAATAGCGTTAGATTTTTTCAACCCTTGATTTTCGCCAATCCATTTTTTCCAATAATTAGCAATACGGGCAAATTTTGACGCATATTGAATTTTAATTTGCTGATCTTCACGCATATAAGAATCAACCACTTTCAAAGATTCATCTCTCACTTCGATACGAGCAGGGTTGATTACCTCTACAATTTGCTCTACAGCAACTGCTGGCAAATATTCTTGCGTTTGCCCAGGAAAACCAAATACCAAGGTAAAATCGCCTTCTTCTACCCCATCCAACGATACTGGTAAGTAGTGTTTTGGCGTGTAAGGTACGTTATCTTCTGAATACTCAGCAGGTTTGTTGTTTTTGTCGGCATAAATTCTAAACAATGAAAAATCGCCGGTGTGTCTTGGCCAAACCCAGTTGTCGGTATCCGAACCAAATTTACCGATTGATGATGGCGGAGCACCTACCAATCGTACATCTTTATAAGTTTCTGTCAAAAATAACAAATATTGATTGCCGTCAAAAAACGATTTTACACTAGTATCTTGCCATTCTTCTTTTGTATAATTGTTGCGAATAGTTGCAATATTTTGTTCGATTTTTGCTTGTTTTTCCCCTTCAGAAGTCAGTTGTTCTGTCCCTTCAAACGCTTGTTGGCTAACATCTTCAATTTTAACAATAAAAGTAACTTCGAGATCAGGATTTGGAAGTTCTTCTGCCAAGCTCATTGCCCAAAAACCATCTTGTAAATAGTCATTTTCTACACTCGAATGAGATTGAATTTCGCCATAACCACAGTGGTGATTGGTCAATAACAATCCTTTTGGAGAGATTACCTCTGAGGTACAACCGCCGTTAAAATGAGCGATAGCATCTTTGAGACTAGATTGATTGACATCATAAATATCTGCAGCCGTCATTTTCATGCCCAGATTTTTCATTTCGGATTCGTTCATGCCGTTGAGCAATGACGGAATCCACATACCGCCTTGTTGTGCAAATGCAGTAACCGAAAATAAGGCGACTACAAGTAATTTGATAAACTTCATAGATATAAATTTTCCGTTGTTAATTAAAGGCGAAATATACGACTTTTAGCCATGATGAAAAAATTTTAATTACGGACAAAGACACATCTATACACATTGGTTCTTTCTTCAGTCAGTTATCCTTGAGTCTTTTTGATTAAAAAAAACATTAGAATAGCTTTTAAAACAAAAATAATTTTTAACTTTGTAAAAAGTTATTTTAATTAAATTAAAAATGAAATTAAAAATACCCAATATTTGCCCCAGTTGTGAAAGCAGGTTACGCGTATCAGAGTTGGTTTGCGAAAATTGCGAAACCAAAGTGTCTGGCAACTTCCCGCTCCCGGTTTTTATGCAGTTGTCTCCCAAAGAGCAAGAGTTTGTTTTACAGTTTTTTTTATACAGCGGTAGCCTTAAAGAAATGGCGAAACAAGTAGGCGTTAGCTACCCAACACTGCGTAATCAGCTGGATGATATGATTGAAAAAATTAATCAACTACAAAAAGAATATAACCATGAAAATCATTAATTTTTTACGGAATCCTTACCGTTGGTTACAAGACCGCAACCTACTGACTATAAGCATATTTTCGTTGCTTATCGGAATGATTATTTCGCATTTTTGTCAAGTAGAGTTTCAGGTTTTACGCATCAATCCGCTCAATGAAGTGAGCTGGGTAAAAGCTATTTTTAATCAATTGATTATCATTACTATACCTACTATTTTGTTTTTTATTACCGCCAAAATAATCAACAAAAAAACACGATTGCTCGATATATTGACCACCGTTTGTGTCGCGCTTATCCCCTACTACATTTTGGGTTTGCAAAACATCAATCACTTTTTGACCAACGAAACCCACGCCATCGAAGAGGCCATAAAATCGGGCAATATTACCGATTATTTGCCTTCTCCGTTGTTTATTTTTCTCATTATTTTATCGCTGGTATTTATCGCCTATTACATTTATTTGCTGGTAACAGGGTTCAAAACCGCTACCAATAGCAAAAAAGCTTGGCATTACATTTTGTTTGTATTGGCACTTATATTTTCAGACATTATAGCTTCAATTATTATTAACACTACTCATTTTTAGATTATGAAAAATATTGTTTTACTCCTGACTTTTTTAGTAACCAATACCTTGTTGGCACAATCCTATCAATTCGAAAAACTTGATAAATATTTAGACAAATTAGCTGATAATGAAAAATTTATGGCTAATGTTGCTATCTCAAAAGATGGCGAAATTATCTATCAAAAAGCCATTGGTTATACCGATGTTGAACAACAAATTGTCGCAAATACTCAAACGATTTATAAAATCGGATCGATAAGCAAAACTTTTACCGCAACGATGGTGTTGAAAGCCGTTGAAGAAAATAAATTACAGCTGAACCAGCCCTTGGCCGATTTTTTCCCAACTATAGAAAATGCGAAACAAATCACTATCAAAGATTTATTGAATCACCAAAGCGGAATTTTTAATTTTACCAACGACAGCACCTATTTTGATTGGAATACTCAATGGCACTCGCAAGACGATATGATGCGAAGAATTAAAAAAAATAAAAACGTTTTTGCACCAAAAGAAACCTCTCAGTACAGTAACTCTAATTATATTTTACTGACGTTTATTCTCGAAAAAATCTATCAACAATCTTATGCAGATTTGTTAAAAAACAAAATCACAACGCCTTTGCAATTGCCTAATACTTATATCGATGACAAAATTGAAGCCGAACAAAACGAAGCAGCCTCATACCAACACGTCGGGCGATGGAAAAAAGAGCCCGAAACACACCCTACGGTAACGCTTGGTGTAGGTGCCATTGTATCTACAGCTAGCGATTTAGTAAAATTTTCGGATGCTTTGTTCAACGGAAAAATCATTTCAGACAAAATCCTGCAACAAATGCTGACCTTTGACAGAGAATATGGTTTAGGTATCTTTCGCTTTCCGTTTCACGAAAAAGTTTGTTACGGCCACACCGGCGGTGTCGATGGTTTTAGCTCGGTATTTAGCCACATCACCGAAGATAATTTGTCTTACGCAGTAGTGTCTAACGGAAGTAATTTTAACAACAACGATGTGTATATCGCTATACTAAGTGCGGTTTATGACAAAGAATTTGACCTTCCAGAATTTGCCGAAAATTATCAACCAACTGCCGAAAACTTAGACAAATATGTTGGTGTTTATGCCACGCCTTTGGCACCAATAAAAATCACCATTACTACAGAAAACGGCGTTTTGATTGCCCAAGCAACTAGCCAGCCATCTTTTGTTTTGGATGCGGTGAGCGAACACGTTTTTAAATATGACATGGCGCAATTAAAAATGACTTTTCAGCCAGAAGACGAAACGATGATTTTGCATCAAAATGGCGAAATTTTATTCAAAAAAGAATCAAAAAAGTAGAAATCATGTATCAACCATTGCTCGTAATCGCTTGTATCTTGTTTTTTTGCGGATTAATCATCAATAAAGAAAATGCGTCAACTTTATTGAGTGGTTACAACACCTTGAGCGACGAAAAAAAGAAAAAAGTGAATTTTGCGAGTATGGCAAAGTTGTACCGAAATGTTTTTTACATCATTGCTGCAACTTTTGTACTGATTTGTGTCGCTGATTATTTTTATCCTCAACACCTAAAAATCTACCAGTCGTTAGCAATTTTCGCCTTTTGTTGGGGACTGGCGTCTTTGTTTGTCTTTGGTAAAAAACACGACCAAAACGTTTACCCAATGTGGCATAAAATACTGAATATTAGCTTTTTTTGGTTATTAATTTTAGGAAGTGTAACCTTGATAATTTATCTAAACATCTTTGAATAATGAAAATATTATTTACTGAAAATCACTTATCCATGAATGAACTATTTGTATATTGTAATGGGATGTTATTGTTATGCGGAATCATATTTGCTATCATGGGCGGAATCATGTATTTTTTTCCGCCTAAAAAAATTAATGGATTGTATGGTTACCGTACAGGCAACTCCATGAAAAATCAAAAAAACTGGGATTTTTCGCAAAAATACAGCGCCAAAGTGATCTTTATTTTTGGTTTAATAATGGTCTTTATTTCGCCCAGCAAAGGCATCTTCAATCTTAATGAAAAAGTAAGTCTTGGCCTAGGTTTGTTTGTCCTAATTATGGGGTCGGTTGTCATGATTTTGATTACCGAAAAGGCCATCAAAAAAATGAATCAATCATAATTCACCTAGAGTTTATAAGCCGTAGAGTTTTTAACCTCCTCAATCGAAAACATACTTTGCGTACTCGATACCTCGTTGAGTGAAGTCAGCTTCGAAATCATAAAATCTCTGTATTCTTCCATATCTTTTAGACTGATTTTTAATACATAATCGTATTCACCGCTCACGTGAAAACACTCCAAAACCTCGGGCATTTCGCTTATTTTTCGTTCAAAATCCAAAATAGCTTCTTTAGAATGTGTTTTGATTTTGACCAATGTAATGACCACAAAATCTCTATCGATTTTATTTTTGTCCAAAATTGCTACATATTTCTGAATCACCTCGTTGCGTTCCAACTTTTTGATGCGCTCAAATACCGCCGTGACAGACAGCCCCAATTGCTCAGACAGCTCTTTGGTGGTTTGTTTACTATCGGTTTGGAGAAGATTGAGCAGCGACAAATCGGTTTGGTCTAATTTCATCATAAATATTTTTGATGTATAAAATTAACGATTTTTTTATATCACAAAAAATATTTTTACTAATTTGCACCAAAACAGATTTTTATTCATAATCAATAAAATTATTAATCATTATGTTTGATCCAGGAAACGAAATTCAAGATTTACAATTTTTTGGAGAATTTGGAGGCGTAAATCCTTCTATTTCAGATTCTTCTACCTACACATTTATGTCAGCAAAAAGCATGTTTGATACTTTTGAAGGCAACACTGACGGCTGTTATTTATACAGCCGACACTCATCGCCAAGCAACTTATATTTGGCAGAGGCCTTGGCAAAAATGGAAAACACAGAAGCTGCAAACGTTACAGCATCTGGTATGGGTGCAATCACTTCTACCTTGATGCAGTTGTGTAAATCGGGCGACCATTTGATCTCTAGCCGTACGATTTATGGCGGTACTTATGCTTTCATGAAAAATTTTCTACCAGACTTTAATGTAACAGTTGATTTTGTAGATATTACCAAAATTGATCTCATTGAGCAATTAATCAAAACAAACACCAAAGTAATTTACTTAGAAACTGTCAGTAATCCTTTGCTAGAAATTGCTGATATTCAATCAATTGCAAAATTAGCCAAAAAACACAACATCAAAATAATTGTAGACAATACTTTTTCGCCCTTGTCTATTAGTCCAAAAAACTTGGGTGCAGATATTGTAATTCACAGTTTAACAAAATACATCAACGGCAGTAGTGATACTGTAGGCGGCGTGATTTGTGGTGAACAAGACTTTATCAATTCGCTCAAAGACGTCAACAACGGTGCTTGTATGTTGCTTGGCCCTACAATGGATAGCATGCGTGCGGCAAGCATTCTCAAAAACTTACGCACCCTACCTATTCGTATCCAGCAACACAGCAAAAACGCTTTGTATCTTGCCCAAAAATTTGAAGCAGCAGGTATAAAAACGGTTTATCCAGGCTTAGAAAGTCATCCTGGTAATGCTTTGTATCAACAAATGTATGCCACAAAATACGGTTTTGGCGGTATGCTTACCATCGATGTAGGTTCGCTCGAAAAAGCCAATGCGGTGATGGAAATGATGCAAGAAAAAAACCTTGGTTATCTCGCGGTAAGTCTAGGGTTTTACAAAACCTTGTTTAGCGCACCTGGTAGCTCGACCTCTTCAGAAATCCCGGAAGAAGAGCAAAAAGAAATGGGGCTTAGCGATGGTTTGATTCGTTTTTCTATCGGTTTAGATGCTGATATCGATCGCACTTACCAAATGATGATGGAATGCCTCAAAGCGCACGCTGTCGTATAATTACAACATATATTTTGAGCGTATTTGTGGCAAAAAAACCGCAAATACGCTTTTTATTTACTCATCAAAGCTACGGCTTTAGCCAAATCTTCAGGTGTATCTATACCGATGGTAGGCTCTTCTACCCTAGCCATTCTGATGCGTTTACCGTTTTCGAGATAACGCAATTGTTCCAACTTTTCGATGTTTTCGAGCGTGGCAGACGGCCATTGTGTAAAAGCCATCAAGGCCGATTTTCTGAAAGCATAAACGCCAATGTGCTGAAAATATTCTACTCCAGTAACTCCGTCTCGATTATACGGAATCGGGCTTCTTGAAAAGTACAAAGCAAAATTGTTTTGATCAACTACCACTTTTACATGATTAGGATTATTGACATCATCAATAGTAGCAATCGGAAACATTAACGACGCAACATCTACCTGATTATCAAGATCTTGTTTAAAGACATCAATTAGTTTAGCTAAATTTTCTTTGGCCACAAAAGGCTCGTCTCCTTGCACATTGACAACAATATCAGCCGATAAATCAGCAACTGCCTCGGCAATGCGGTCACTACCACTTTCATGTTCTTTTTGGCTCATGACAGCTTGTCCATCATATTGATTGATTAAATTAAATATTTCTTGCGAATCTGTTGCAACAATCACTTGGTCAAATAGTTGCGTATCAACCGTCGCTTCGTATGTACGTAAAATAACTGGTTTACCACACAAATCTTGCATTAGTTTGGCAGGAAAACGGGTCGAATTGTATCGGGCTGGTATAACGGCTATTATTTTCATCATTTGTTATTTTTAAGGATTTTCTCAACTTTCGGTAAAAAATCGGTCTTCAAATCCGAGTAAATATAATTTTTCGGTTGCACGAGTAACGGCAGTGTACAACCATTTGACGTCTTCGTTCTGAAAACCATCTGGCAAGTAAGGTTGTTCTACAAAAATTTTTTTCCACTGCCCTCCTTGCGATTTGTGACAAGTAACGGCATAGCCAAATTTTACTTGCAAGGCGTTAAAAAATTCGTTTTCGTGTATTTTTTCTTGCTTTTTGCGATGCGAAATCACCTCTTGATAATCCAAAGCGACTTGTTGAAAAAAGCGTTGGTATTCTTCATAAGTCAATGACGGACTTTCGGAAGTAAGTGTATCGAGCAAAATAATAGTGTCAAAAGGTGTAATATCGGGATAATCAATTAATCTTGCTTGGACTTCGGCAAATTTGAATCCGTACAATTCTTGAAAATTATAAATGCGCATAACTTCTAAAATATCACCATTGGCAATAAACATTTTTTTGTCTTTCAACCAATAATAATTATTCTTGACCACCATCAAATAATCTCCCGCATTGAGCTCGCCTTCTCTATCCAAAATACGCTGCCTGATGTGTTGGTTATACAAATTGGCTCGTTTATTACTGCGTACGATAAACATGGTATCTTCGGCGCCGTCGCGGCCATAAGCATCTTGTATAGCGTCGAGTGTATCGTAGCTATCTTGCAATCTCACAATATCTTTAAAACCCTGTAAATCAAAGCAAAAAGCGTCCGGAAAATCGGTATTCACGACCTCTCTCAACAAAGTTGCATTGTACAAAATACCCGAATTCTCGGCCTGGCGCATCACCTCGTCTAGCTCTATAAAATCTGCATTCAATCTATAACGCAAAGACATTTGATTTTCGTCCAAAGCAATACTTTTTTCTTGCCCAACAGGTGGTAACTGAGCGGTATCTCCGACCAATATCAATCGACAATTTTCGCCAGAATACACATAATAAATCAAATCGTCGAGCAAAGAACCGTAGGTTGACCCTTCGGTAGAATTGTCAGACAACATCGAGGCCTCATCAACGATAAACAAAGTATTTTTGTGCTTGTTGCTTTTGAGCGTAAATCCGCCACGGGCAATATCTTTGGTATAATAAATATGTTTGTGGATGGTAAACGCCGGTTTGCCCGAATAATTGGCGACCACTTTGGCTGCTCTACCCGTTGGCGCAAGCATCACATATTTTTTTTTGACCTGATACAATTGATTAATCAATGTTGATAAAACCGATGTTTTTCCGGTACCTGCAAAGCCTTTGAGTACAAATATCTTGTCGTTATCAGCATCCAAAACAAACTGACTTAGCTTAAAAAACAAGTCGTTTTGCTTGGTGGTGGTCTCAAACGGAAACTCTGTTAGTAGGTTTTGATAAAAATTTTGCACAGTCATCATGTCGCAAAGATAGAGATTAGAAATCAGATTGTTTCATCCAATTAAAAAATTGTAAATTTGTTTTTTATTAGAATAGATTTTATGAGTACATCAGCGCAGCATCAATTGGTTATCGAAGTAGGTAAAGATTTTTTTGCATTCGGCATCAAACACACACATAGTCAGAGTTTTACACGATTCGAAAGCTGTAAAATAAACAGCTTGGCGCCTATCGATGCACAACTCGATCAGATTTTTTCTGAGCACAATTGGTTGTTAGCGAGCTACGAAGATATTTTGGTTTTACACAATAATGACATCAACAGTTTTGTACCGCAACTAATGTTTGACGAGACCTTGATGGGCAGCTATTTACAATATTCTGTAAAAATTTATTCAACAGATTTTTTTGATTATGACGAGTGTTTAGACATGCGCAATGTATATGTGCCTTATGTGAATTACAACAATTATTTGATTGAAAAATTAGGTACGTTTAGCTACCAACATATCTCGACAGTTTTATTGAATTATGTATTTAATAATCAAGAAGATACAAAAGACGGTATATATGTTTGCCTGAATCAAAACAGCGCATTATTTTGTGTAGTTGAGGAAGGGAAATTCAGATTATACAATCGATTTTCGACACCAAACAAAGAAGATTTTATCTATTATACCTTATTTATTTATGAACAGTTGAAAATGGATCGACTGCAAACACCGTTGTTTTTGATGGGCGAAATAGCTGAAGACAGCGATTTTTATCAATTGGCATCAGAATTTATCCAAAATCTCTCGATTATCGAACACAAAAATGACACCTCATTAGACTCTTCGATTACCAAAACACATTTTTTAACCTTACAAGCATGAGAATAATTTCCGGAAAATACAAAGGGCGTCGCATCAATCCACCCAAAAATCTGCCTGTTCGCCCAACCACTGACCTAAGCAAAGAAGCCTTGTTTAATATTCTCAACCATCACGTACATTTTACGCAGCTTCAGGTTCTGGATCTGTTTGCTGGTACTGGCAATATGAGTTATGAATTTGCTTCGCGAGGTGCACAAAGTGTGCTGGCCGTGGACGGACATTATCCCTGCGTACAATTTATCAAAAAAACCACGAGCGAATTCGAATTACCTATAATCGCCTACAAATCAGATGTTTTTAAATATTTAGGCAAAGCAAAACAATCGTTTAATATGATTTTTGCCGACCCACCTTACGATTTTACGCAAGAAAAATTTGAAGAAATCGCTCTTTTAATTTTCAAAAATCAACTTTTAGACGAAGACGGCATGCTGATCATTGAACACTCAGACCGCACTTCGTTGGCACATCTAGAAAACTTTAGCGCTGAACGAAAATACGGCTCTACAGTGTTTAGTTTTTTTGAATGGAGCTAAATATTTTTTACGATAATTATAATGAAAAAGGGTGAACATTTGTTTATCCTTTGTTGTTTCTACAAACTTATTTACTATGAAAGCACATTTTTTTTCTTATACATTAGATTTTAAAAGACCCTCTGGCACTTCGCGTGGCATCATGACACAAAAAGAAACTTGGTTTGTTGTTTTGGAAGAAAACGGCAAAATTGGCATTGGTGAATGCGGTATCTTGCGCGGACTTTCGCATGACGACAAACCAGACTATTCGGACAAATTACAATGGACTTGTAACAACATACATTTGGGTAAAAACTATCTTTGGGAAGCTCTAAGAGAATATCCTTCAATACAATTTGGCATCGAACAAGCTTTTTTATCACTCGCCAGCAAAGACCCAATGATATTGTTTGACACCGCTTTTACAAAAGGACAAAAATCTATCCCTATAAACGGACTCGTTTGGATGGGCAAACCCGAATTTATGAAAGCCCAAATAGACGAAAAAATCAAAGACGGATTTGACTGCATAAAACTAAAAATAGGAGCAATAGATTTTGATGAAGAACTGAGGTTATTAGCATATATCAGACAACATTTTTCTCCAGAAAAGATAGAAATAAGAGTGGATGCCAATGGCGGATTTGATAAAATAAAAGCTTTAGATAAACTAAAACAACTATCTGAATACAAACTACATAGCATAGAGCAACCTATACAAAAAAACAACACTGACACGATGTCAGTACTATGCAGAAACACTCCCTTACCAATCGTTTTGGACGAAGAGTTAATTGGTGTTACAAATTTGAACGATAAAGAAAATCTATTACAAAAAATAAGCCCTCAATACATCATTCTGAAGCCAAGTTTGGTTGGTGGATTTAAAGGATCTGAAGAATGGATAAGTATCGCCGAAAAATTAGGTATCAAATGGTGGATTACTTCAGCATTAGAAAGCAATATTGGGCTGAATGCTATTGCACAATGGACTTTTACACTTGATAGCAATATGCACCAAGGACTTGGCACAGGTGCCTTGTACACCAATAACATCGACTCTCCTTTAATAGTAAAAAACGGACATTTATGGTATGATAACAATAGCAAATGGACATTAGACAAAATCTTAAAAAAGTAGTTTACTCTACTCCAAAAAAAAATGCCTGAAGAGAAATATTCAGGCATTTTTATCAAATATTGATTGATATTAAAAATAAAACCTTACAAAAGGCATCCACGAGTCAGAATACACACGGTCGTTTTCGTTAAACAGAATATTATATTTGATACCTGCTGTCACGTTGCCTGTGTTAAAACCCGCTCCGACAAACAAAGCAGTGTTCCAGAAAGAATCTTTAACCTCTGGGTAGACAGAATAAGCATCGATGGTCTGATCTACATACAATTGCTCCAACTCTAACGAAAGTTGTACCTCTGGCAACGGATTATAAACCCCTAAAAGATTTACCCCATATGACGAAGTCGAAAATTCGTTTTTGAGACGGGTGTAATTGTACTGTAAGCCTGCACCTACACCAAACTGTGCATTGATATTGTACAAAGCGCTTGGTGCAATGACCAAATCGGTGTAGCCATCGCCAAAGCCTAGCCCGAGACTACCACCAAATTGTACATTATCCCAAAAATAATCAGCTTTGAAACCATCTTTTGATTCTTCTGGATACCATTGTCCGTAGCTCAGTGAAGCACACAAAATAGCTATGCTCAAAATTATATTTTTCTTCATGATTTATTTTTGGCTAAGATACAAAAAAACTTATTCAATAATATTCATACCCTTAATTGGCCTTTTGATAATATTTCTTTTTCATCCACAAACTGACACGAACTAGCAAAATAAGTACTGGAACCTCGACCAAGGGACCGATAACTCCAACAAATGCTTGTGGCGAATGAATACCAAACAAGGCAATAGCAACGGCAATCGCTAGTTCGAAATTATTCCCAGTTGCGGTAAAGGCAATCGAAGCGTTTTTTTCGTACGGAATTTTGAGTGCTTTACTGACAAAAAAGCTGACAAAAAACATCAATACAAAATAGATAATCAATGGTATGGCAACTTTGACAACATCCATTGGCAATTCTAGTATTTTGTCACCTTTGAGGCTAAACATCAACACGATTGTAAACAAAAGTGCGTACAAGGTAAGTGGCGAAATTTTAGGCACAAACTTGCGGTTGTACCACTCTATTCCGTTGGCTTTCACCAAAAAGTATCGTGTGAGAAAACCTAGTAAAAAAGGTATCCCTAAATAAATCAGCACACTTTCTGTGACATCGGCCATAGAGACGCTTACATCAAAATTTGCCAAACCAAGTTTGCTCGGTAAAACATTGATAAACAACCAAACCAAAAAACTATAACTAACGATTTGAAAAATACTGTTGAGAGCTACCAAAAGCGCTGTATATTCACGGTTAGCTTTGGCCAAATCGCTCCAAACGATGACCATGGCGATACATCTGGCCAAGCCAATAAGTATGAGCCCTGTCATATAATCTGGGTCGTTGCGCAAAAACAGCACCGCGAGACCAAACATCAAAACCGTACCAATTACCCAATTGAGTAAGAGAGAAATACCGATTACCTTTTTGTCTTTCAAGGCTTTGGGC
Organism: Flavobacterium sp.; assembly: GCA_041583035.1. Taxonomy (GTDB): domain Bacteria; phylum Bacteroidota; class Bacteroidia; order Flavobacteriales; family Flavobacteriaceae; genus Flavobacterium. The sequence continues at coordinate 5,545 of JBFHGP010000010.1, read as the reverse complement.
AATAATGAATAATCAACTTTTGCCAATGGAGGATACATCATCAAAATCAACCCGATGGCGAGCGGAATATTGGTTGTACCTACAGAAAGGCTATCTGTAACCTCAGAAATATTCGGAAAAACATACCCCAAAGTCACCCCAATCGCCATCGCCAAAAATATCCACAGGGTAAGGTATCTGTCTAAAAATTTTAATTTTGGTTTCATAAATTAAGTATCAATTTGAGAAAAAACATAAAACATTTCGCTTGCTATTTGCACACTTCTTTCGGCATACACTTTTGCCTGCTCTGGTGTACCATCTGCAACTTTTGGATCTTCAAAGGTAATAGGTACTCTTTTTTCGGCACCATCGATAAACGGGCAGCCGCCATCTGCTTGTGAGCATGTCATGATTGCAGCAAACTCTGCTTTTGGATTAAAAAAATGGTCATATTTTTTAGAAAAACCCACCATTGGCATCGCCGTAGCAGCATATTTTATCGCGTATAGCGGATTGTTACCATCAGATAATTTTTCTGTTGCAAAACCTTGATTTTCTATGGTTTTAATCACTTGAGGAGACACCGCTGTAACTGCAGTACCGCCGGAGTAACTCTCTACATTTTTGATGCCGTAAAAGTGAGCTGCGGCCTGTGCCCAAACCTGCGCTAGATGACTTCTTCTAGAGTTGTGCGTACAAATAAAATTGAGCAAAATTGTTTCTTTTTTGTCATTTTTTTGCTGTAAATAATCGATTAATGGTTGCAAAACACTTTTTCTTTCATCTGTGATAGTCTGTGTAAGAATAGTGTCGTTGATAGTTTTTGTTAGGTTTTCGTACATAATTGTTGATAGTTTTTTTAATTCATCGATTAGCAACATCCAGAGTTTGGTGAACAAGCATTGGCTGCAGGTTTTTCTGTTTTTTGTTGATTTTGTGGTATTCCGCAAGCATCTTCAGCCAAGCAAGCAGTCAATTTGCTTTTCAAAACAAAGTTTTTACCATTAAATTCTAAATCATATTTACCAATGGTTTGTCCTTGATATTCTACTTCTATTTCGCCATCTTCTATGGCTAATTTTTCTTCAGATAACTTAATGATATTTAATAATTTACCTGGTTTTAGACGATGTTCAAAATCATTGGCATTCCACAGTTGAAAATTCACTTTTTTCTCCAATCTTATGGTTCCGCCACAGTCAATAAAGTGCTTGGTTACACTCCCTACCTCGGTTACATGAAAATGTTCTGGCACAAAAGAGCCGTCTTCTAACTGAAATTCTACATTGTTAAGCGTAGGTAAAATTTGTTTGATTTGAGATAATTTCATAGTTTAAAAAATTTAAATAGTTATAAGGTTATTTAGTGATACAGTCGAATACATTTATTGTTATATCGCAATATTACGATATTTAATTTTAAAAAAACACTAACAACAATTGGTATTGTCAACTTTGTCAAAAAACACATTGATATCGGTCGTAATTTTGTGCCAAACTTCGTTATTTATACAGTAGCACACAGATTTACCTTCGATTGTTCCTCGAATAATTCCGATATTTTTGAGTTCTTTGAGGTGTTGAGAAATAGTGGCTTGCGCTAAGCCTAACTCTTCTACCAGATCATTACAAATACATGATTCTTGCTGGGTAATATATTGTAAAATTGCAACTCTTGCCGGGTGTGCTAATACCTTAAACAAGCTTGCTAATTGATTTTGCTCGGTAGAAAAAATTTCAGACTTTGTCAACCCCATTGTTCTTATTTTTATATTGCAATATTACGATGTTATTTTGGATTGACCTAACAAATTTCGAAAAAGCTTTGTTTTACATATTTTGTCCTTTATTAATCTTTGCCGTACTTTTGCTCAAATAATTATTGACAAGGCTATGGCAGAAATCATTCCTTTTAAGGCGACACGCCCCACTCCCGACAAAGCACCTTTGGTGACTACGTTGGCTTACGACGAATATTCGGCTGCAGAATTGGCCTCTTGGTTGGATTTTAATCCGTTTTCTTTTTTACATATTATCAATCCGGCTTATGTGAATCAGCAAAAAATTGGTGTAGAGCAACGCTTTAAAATTGTTGCCAATAAATACAAAGACTTTAAACGCGATCAAATATTTATACAAGACGAACAACCGGCTTTTTACTTATATAAGATTACGGCAAAAAATTACAGTTTTGTAGGTATAATGGCGGGAACATCTATACAAGATTACAAATCGCAACACATCCGAAAACACGAAAATACGCTCGATTATCGCGTGTCTGCATTGAGAGATTATTTCAAAATATCAGGTTTCAACACAGAACCAGTATTGATGATGCATCCGCCACATCAACAGTTGAATGAATGGATGGATTCACATCAAAAAAACAATCCTATATATGATTTTACAACAACCAATAAACAAAAACACACTATTTGGAAGATAGACAAACCTACTGATATAGAATATATTAAGAAAATATTTAAAGGATTTGAGCATTTGTATATCGCCGACGGACATCACCGCTCTGCAGCCTCAGAGATGATCCATGACGAAGACCCAGAAAATCCTTTGCTACACCACTTTATGAGCTATTTGGTAGCCGAAAACTCTATCAAAATCAATGAATACAACCGAGTGATCCACGACTTGAACGGTTACAGCACTGACCAATTTTTGGCTTTATTAGAAGAAGATTTTGCCATCAAAGCCCGCAAACAACAGCTCTGGAAACCATCACAAAAATTTGAATTTGGGATGTATCTCAACAACGTATATTACAGCCTCAGACTCAAGAAAACCCCAACAAACAAAGAAGGGTTGGGTGTATTAGATGCACAGATTTTATACGACAAAATATTACACAAAATATTGGATATTGGCGATTTGCGCACCGATAGTCGAATAGATTATATACCCGGCAGTCAAAGTGTTATGGAAATGTTTAAAAAAATAGATAATGGTGAATACGAAGTTGGTTTTACACTTTTTCCGCCATCGATAGAAGAAATTAAATATCTGGCACACAACAATTTGACAATGCCTCCAAAAAGTACTTATATCGAACCAAAACTCAGAAACGGATTAATCATCTACGAATTTTAACTCTACGACATGTCTATAAGCAATAATTTACAACAGATAAAACAATCGCTCCCCGAGCATGTAACACTTGTAGCAGTGTCAAAAACCAAACCTACAAGTGATATTCTTGAAGCGTATGAAGCTGGTCAGCGGATATTTGGCGAAAATAAAATCCAAGAAATGACTCAAAAATGGGAACAGTTGCCCAAAGACATTCAATGGCACATGATCGGGCATGTACAACGCAACAAAGTAAAGTATATGGCACCGTATGTAAGTTTGATTCACGGTGTAGATAGTCTAAAATTACTCAAAGAAATCGACAAACAAGCCAAAAAATGGCGACGTGTGATCCCTTGTTTACTTCAGGTTTATATCGCTACAGAAGACACCAAATTTGGCTTAGCACAAGACGAACTGATGCAGTTGATACACTCAGACGAGTTCAAAGCCTTGGAAAACATAAAAATAGTTGGCCTGATGGGTATGGCATCTTTTACTGAAAATCAGGAGAAAATCAAACAAGAATTTCAGTCGCTCAAAGATATTTTTGACTATGTAAAACCTTATGAATTAGACAATTGCAAATTTACTTACATATCTATGGGAATGAGTGGCGACTATCCTATCGCGGTAGAATGCGGGAGTAATATGGTGCGAATAGGCAGTAGTATATTTGGCGCAAGAAACTAATTATCAGTAAATTACAAAACAAACACGCGTTTATTGTAGCCTCACAGCATTTTTTGTAATTTTGTTTTTTAAACCAGCTCAGCAAAGTTGCAAAGCTGTTAAATATATCAAGTGTACGCAATTATAGACATAGAAACCACCGGAGGTGCATTTAATAAAGAAGGTATAACAGAGATTGCTGTTTATAAATTTGACGGTATTGAAATAACCGACCAGTTGATTAGTTTGATTAATCCGGAACGACCTATACAACCATTTGTCGAAAAATTGACAGGTATAAAACAGTCGATGCTCAAGGCCGCACCAAAGTTTTATGAACTCGCCAAACGCATCATCGAAATCACATCGGGCTGTGTGTTGGTTGCACATAACGCCAACTTTGATTACCGTATTTTACAGCTTGAATTTCAAAGACTAGGCTACGATTTTAAACTACCTACCTTGTGCACTGTCGAGTTGTCCAAAAAAATGATTCCGGATGCGCCATCGTACAGTCTTGGAAAATTGGTAAGGTCGCTTGGTATCCCCATTGCAGACAGGCATCGTGCAAGCGGAGATGCGCTAGCAACCGTAAAACTTTTTACCTTATTATTAGCCAAAGACGAAGATAAAACTATCGTAAAAAGCCATATCAAAAACGAAATTTCGTTGGGTATTTCTCCAAAATGGATTAGCATCACCGAAAAACTCCCGTACAATGTTGGTGTTTTATATTTTTACGGACAAAGGCAACAACTTATCTATGTGACCAAAGCAAGTAATATCTACAAAAAAGCTTTGACAATACTTACGGGTAAGCAAAAAATCTATGAAAAAATTCAGCAAGAAGTTTACGATATTTCTTTTGAAACAACTGGTACAGATATCATCGCCAAGATTAAAGAAGACATCGAATTAAAAAAACATAAACCAAAATACAACAGCACCCAAAATTTGTATTCTGAGTCTAAGTGGGCAGTGTATTTTAATCAAAATGATGAATTAAAAGTTGGCCAAATCGGTCATTGTGCAAAACCAATTCGCACTTTCAAAAAGCAAAGATTGGCCCAAAAATACATAGAAGAAAAATATTTGCAATTTTCTGATTTACAAAATAATAAAGAACAAAACATAAACAATAGCTTTAAAGAATATATCGAAACGTCAACACCCAATATTAACCACAAAATTATTGTTTTGAAAGGAAGAAAAATTGGCGAAAAGGCAATTTTGATGATCCAAGACCATTTAGTTGTAGGCTATGGTTATGCTGATCTCAATTACCAAATTTTACAACCAAAAATTTTGCAACAATTGATTATTCCTATTCCTGCAAACAAAAATTACTATGAATGGGTAATTGATTACCTTTGTAAAAAAGTTGATTACAAAATAATTCCACTGCAACAAACAAAAAATGAGAAGATTAAAGACCAAGTATGAAATACTAAGACAACAAATATACATCATCATTTATGGTGCCAACACCCCGGCTGGCAAGCTATTTGACATTGTACTTTTATTTGTGATTTTATTGAGTTTTGTGATGGTAACACTAGAGTCTATCCCTAGCATAGACATGAAATATCACGATTTACTGGTTTTTGCAGAATGGCTCGTGACTGTGTTTTTCACCATAGAATACATCCTCAGGATTATCTCAAACAAAAAACCACTAACCTATATTTTTAGTTTTTATGGTTTTGTCGATTTGATATCGTTACTACCTATGTATCTGTCGTTTTTCTTCCCAGGCGCTAACATATTTATTGCTTTTAGATCTATCCCATTGTTTAGGTTATTTTCAA
>JBFHGP010000009.1:0-35924 GCA_041583035.1 Flavobacterium sp. | reverse complement strand
TGTCGCGCTCGCCACGCCCACGTTGTCCACCGTTGTCGCCGCCACCCACGTCGCGCCCGCCGTAGCAACACCCGCATCCGTCGGCAACGCAACGTTGCCCGGGCACGTCACCGATGGCTCCTCAGAATCTGCATAGAGAATCACATAGTACTGGAAGTGGCTGTTATCAATGAATTAACACAAAAATAATCGTCAAAATATGATCAAAAAAACTGTTTTGTTATTTTTCGGCAGATTCTTTGTACTTTTGCAAAAATTATTATTTGTGGGAAGCAAGAACAAACTCAAAAGATTTAGAGAAAACGAAACCTTTGGCAACGTCTATCAGCCTAGCCGTGAGACCTTGATGGCTGGCTACGAAATGAAAGGTAATTGGCGCAAAAAAGTATTTGGCAATAACAATCCGTTGGTGTTAGAGCTGGGTTGTGGCAAAGGCGAATACAGCGTAGGATTGGCTGAGCGTTATCCCGACAAAAATTTTATCGGTGTAGACATCAAAGGAGCACGTTTTTGGCGTGGTGCCAAGACGGCGAGCGAAAATGGTTTGTCTAATGTTGCGTTTTTGCGCACACAAATAGAGTTGATCGACTATGCTTTTGCTGCTGGCGAGGTAGATGAAATTTGGATTACATTCCCAGATCCGCAAATCAAATACAAACGCACCAAGCATCGTCTCACTAACGAAGATTTTTTGAGCAAATACAAAACCATTCTTCAAGACAACGGATTGGTGCATTTGAAAACCGACAGCGAATTTATGCACGGCTACACCCTCGGATTATTGCACGGTGCAAAACACGAAGTGCTGTATGCCAATCACCATATTTACCGCAACGAGGGCGCGCCCGAAGTGGTTACCGCCATTCAAACATTTTACGAGCAACAGTATCTCGAACAAGAAAAACCAATCACTTATATCCAATTCAGAATCAAATAAATGAGTTGGTTTTGGGTCATATTGATAGGCGCTTGTACTGGCACATTTGGCTCGTCTATTCCCGGTTTGCTCAATACTTCTATTTTGCAAATCACTACCCAACAAGGGCGAGAGCAAGCCGCAAAATTTATTAGTGGCGCTTTGATTATTATCTTTATTCAAACATTTTTGTCGATTTATTTTGCCCGATTTATCAACAAAAACCCTTATGTATCAGATATTATCAACGAAGTTGGTATTGTTGTTTTTTTCGTTTTAGCAATTTATTTTTTTACCAAAAAATCTAAAAAAAATACGCAAAAAATCAGCCAGACAAAAATCAGACAAATCATGTCACAGCCGTTTTTTTATGGGGTAGTATTAGCAACGCTCAATGTTTTCAATATTCTTTTTTATGTTTTTTTGAGTTTGTCTTTGCGTGAAAACAACCTGTTCGATTTTTCGTTAATCAACATGTTGTCACTCACTCTAGGCGTAGGTATTGGCGCTTATCTTGCCTTTTCACTTTACTTGTGGCTAGGACAGCAAAAAAAGGTAAACGATTTTTATATCATGCAAAAAATTTATCCTATCTTAGGACTTATTTCGCTGATTATTGCAGCCATCAATGCCGTAAAAGTTATATGATAATGCCGAAAGAAATTTCTTTTTTTGATAAAGTTTACGAACAAGTAAAGCGCATCCCTTACGGAAAAATCAGCACTTATGGTGCGATTGCACGCAAAATAGGGTCGCCGCAATCTGCGCGCATGGTTGGCTATGCACTCAACGCCTCTCATGGCCGAGATGATGTGCCAGCACACCGCGTTGTCAACAGAAAAGGATTACTCACAGGCAAGCAACACTTTGACGGCAGCAACCTGATGCAGCAATTGCTAGAAAGCGAAGGTGTCGCGGTAAAAAACAATCAGATTATTGATTTTGACAAACATTTTTGGCAACCATAAGCCTATGAACCCTAACAATACATTAGAAATACTCGGACAAAAAGTAATACCGGGCGAGACCAAAACCATACGTCTCAATATTGCCAAACTACACACGATGACCGAAATGGAGATTCCGGTTATCATTTCTCGCTCTATCTATGACGGACCAACGGTCTTACTCACCGCAGGTTTGCATGGCGACGAACTAGCAGGAATCGAAATTGTACGACAAATTATCAGACGGCGCATCCACTTGCCGCAAATTGGCACCATTATTTGTATTCCTGTTATCAATATTTTTGGCTTTGTGAATCAATCGAGGCAATTTCCTGACGGTCGCGACCTCAACAGAGTTTTTCCTGGCACAGCCAACGGATCGCTTGCTGGTAGATTTGCTTATCAATTGATGAATGACATCGTCCCTCATGTAGATTACGTCGTTGATTTTCACGCAGGCGGCATGAGTCGTTTCAATGCGTCACAAATCAGGATTGCACCTGGTAACTATGAACTAGAACAATTGGCAAGAGCTTTTCAACCACCATTTATTTTATACTCTGACAACATCGACGGCTCGTTCAGAAAATCTTGCGACGAGTTGGGCGTAAAATATTTGCTGTTTGAAGGAGGTAAATCTCTAGACATCAACTACCAAATAGTCGAAGAAGGTATTGCTGGCATCATGCGATTGCTCAACAGTTTACAAATGCTCAACCAAGAATTATCTGCAGATGACATTCGTACCGAGCCGATTTTTATCACCGACTCTACTTGGGTGAGAGCCCCGTATTCTGGACTTTTTCACAGCCAAACAAAATACGGTGATTTTGTCACACAAGGCGACATATTAGCAACAATATCAGACCCTTATGGAGAAGTCGAAGAACATGTTTTTGCACCAAATTCGGGCTATATTATCAACGAAAATCAAGGCCCAATAGTTTTTCAGGGCGATGCAGTATACCACATCTCTACACAATTAAAAGATGAATAAAAAAGCACTCAGAACAAAATACAAAAACCTACGCAAAAACCTATCAGAAAGCCAGTTAGAAGAAAAAAGTCTAGCCTTGGCCAACGAAAGTTTACAGGTAGATATTTGGCATTTTCAGACCTATCATATTTTTTTACCCATCGCTGAACAAAGAGAAATCAATACAGAATATTTGTTACAAATATTGTTTGGCAAAGACAAAAACGTAGTGGTTTCGCGTACCAATTTTAGCGACCGCAGCATGCAACATGTCTTGCTGACTGACAGTACAACCATTCAAAAAAACGAATACAACATCCCAGAGCCCATCAATGGTTTTGCTGTTGATGACCAACAAATAGACGTTATCTTTTTGCCTTTGTTGGCGTATGATTTACAGGGTAATCGCGTAGGATACGGCAAAGGATTTTACGACAATTTTTTAGAAAAATGCCGAAAAGATGTACTCAAAATAGGTTTGTCGTTATACCCGCCAGAACAAAAAATAGAAGATATCCGCCCGGCAGACATCCCGTTAGACCTTGTGATTACACCAAACAAAACTTTTCATTTCACATCCGACCAATAAAATCAGAGTAATTGTATCTTTGTAGCAAATTTTTAGAAAAATGACACAATCAGTTCGCGTAAGATTTGCCCCAAGCCCTACCGGCCCGCTACATATTGGCGGAGTGCGTACGGCACTTTTTAATTATTTATTTGCCAAAAAACATCAAGGTACTTTTTATGTCCGTATCGAAGATACCGACCAAACCCGTTTTGTAGAAGGTGCCGAAAAATATATTTTTGACGCCCTCGCATGGTTGGGCATCGAACCAGACGAAACCATCGGCAAGAATGAAAAATATGGCCCGTACAAGCAAAGCGAACGCAAGCATTTGTATAAGCAATATGCCCAGCAGCTCATCGAGTCGGGCAACGCCTACTACGCCTTTGACACCGCAGAAGAGCTAGATGCTTTACGCAAAAAAGCCGAACAAGAAGGCAAAACTTTTATTTACAACCCTTCGACGAGAGAACAATTAAACAATAGCCTCAACTTATCTGCAAAAGAAACGCAAGAAAGATTGACCAATAATCAACCTTATGTTGTGCGTTTCAAAACACCAGCAGATGAAGAGATTGTGGTAGAAGATTTGGTGCGTAACCAAGTAAAATTCAACACTTCGCTACTCGATGATAAAGTGTTATTTAAATCTGATGGCATGCCTACCTATCACTTGGCGAATATCGTAGACGATCATTTACAAAAAACCACTCATGTGATACGTGGTGAAGAATGGTTACCTTCATTGCCTTTGCATGTGATGTTGTACAAAGCCTTTGGCTGGGAGGTACCGCAATTTGCTCATTTACCACTAATTCTCAAACCTGTGGGCAACGGTAAATTATCCAAAAGAGATGGTGATAAACTCGGTTTTCCGGTTTTCCCGCTCGAGTGGCAATCACCAACAGGCGAACAATCATCAGGGTATAGAGAAAGTGGATTTTTCCCAGAAGCTGTAATCAACTTTTTGGCGTTGCTAGGCTGGAACGACGGTACCGACAAAGAGTTATATTCGTTAGACGAGCTCATCACTGCTTTTGACCTTGCGAGAGTAAACAAAGCAGGTGCGAAATTTGACCCAGAAAAAAACAAATGGTTCAATCATCAATATTTGATAAGCAAATCAGATAGTGAATTGGCACAATTATTTTTGCCGATATTAAACAAAAAAGATATTCAAGCCGACGTCAATTTTGTTGAACAAGTAGTTGGATTGATCAAAGAAAGAGCCGATTTTGTGACCGATTTTTATGATTTGGCCGATTTTTTCTTTGTTGCGCCAACAGATATTGACCCAAAAGCAACCAAGAAATGGAATGACGAAACTGCTCAATATTTAAGTCAGCTCAAAGATATCATCAACAATATCGATGATTTTGAAGCGACAAATATCGAAAAAATCATCAAACAATACATCACCGACAACTCGTTGGGCATGGGCAAAGTGATGCAACCATTGCGCGTGAGCTTGGTGGGAAGCATGAAAGGCCCTGATGTTTTTGCTATTGCCGCATTGCTTGGCAAACAAGAATGTTTACAACGAATAAATTTTTGCCTGAGCAAAATATCCTAAACCAATTAGAGCACAGCAACAAACGCTGTGCTTTTTTTACATTAACACCTCAAAAAATCTGAACAAAAAGCACTTAACAAAAGTGAAAAATCATTATATTTGGTGCTAATCTTATTGATATGAAAAAAATATTAGGTTTGCTCTTATTGGCACCGTTGATTTGGTCATGCTCGTCTGACGATGACAGCACCTCTCAACAGTCGGTATTAGTAAACACTCAATGGACACCCGAAAAAGTCGTGCCTGTTATTCCGTTTATTGGCGAAAGCGACGATTATGCACAGTTTTATCCGCATCAAACAAATTGCGACAAAGACTACGTTATTTTTCTCGAACAAAACGAAATGAAAACCTATATGCATAGCGAAACCTGTGTGGTTGACGAGCAAGTACAAAATTGGCAGGAAGACGGCAACAACATTACCATCGAATATATGGGATATAATATCTCTGGACAAATGTCGGGCGAGAACAGCAACCAAATGGTTATCGAAAGTGATTTGTCTGAATATGCCGATTTGATTGCCGACCTCGACCTAGATATTCCAAGTATCGACGGAATTACCGTAAAATTATATTTAAACAAGCAAAACAATTAATATTATGATTTTTTTACTAATTTTATTATTCTTCGGACTGATTATTTTGTTCAGTTCATTTTTTGTGGTTAAACAACAAACCTCAACAATTATCGAACGATTTGGACGTTTTCAATCGATTCGCAACTCTGGTTTACAATTAAAAATACCTATTATCGACCGTATTTCTGGGCGTGTAAACCTACGTATCCAACAATTGGACGTAATTATCGAAACCAAAACCAAAGACAATGTTTTTGTAAAATTGAAAGTATCGGTACAGTTTAAAGTTATCCAAGAAAAAGTTTACGAAGCTTTTTATAAATTAGAATATCCGCATGACCAAATCACTTCTTACGTTTTTGATGTGGTTCGTGCTGAAGTTCCAAAAATGAAGTTAGATGATGTATTTGAGCGCAAAGACAATATCGCCATTGCGGTAAAAGCAGAGCTCAACGAGGCGATGACAACTTATGGGTATGACATCATCAACACCTTGATTACTGATATCGACCCAGACATTCAGGTAAAAAGCGCGATGAACCGCATCAACGCTGCCGATCGCGAAAAAACTGCTGCTGAATATGAGGCTGAAGCACAACGCATCAGAATTGTAGCCAAAGCCAAAGCTGAGGCCGAGTCTAAACGTTTGCAAGGACAAGGTATTGCCGACCAACGTAGAGAAATTGCTCGTGGATTGGTAGAAAGTGTAGATGTATTGAACAGAGTAGGCATCAATTCGCAAGAAGCCTCTGCCCTTATTGTGGTTACACAACACTACGACACCTTACAGTCTATCGGGTCTGACACCAACTCTAACTTGATTTTGTTGCCAAATTCGCCACAAGCAGGTAGCGAAATGCTCAACAACATGGTCGCTGCATTTACCGCAAGCAACCAAGTAGGCGAAGCGATGAAACAATCAAATATCAACAAAAAATTGTCGGGCGGAAATGACGCTAAAAAAGATGATTTTTCTTTTGACGACGAATAAAAATTCAAACTCATTCAGAAGCCGTTTTGTTGTTAGCAAAACGGCTTTTTTTATTCAGCAATTGGATAAACAATAGAAAAAACTGTCTCGGTAAACGGCACCGATTGCTCTACCTTTATCTTGCCGTTGTGGTAATCTTGTACAATGCGCTTGGTAAGTGACAAACCCAATCCCCAACCTCGTTTTTTGGTCGTGAAACCCGGTTCAAATATTTTTCTAAACTGATTTTTGGCAATGCCCTTTCCGTTGTCGGTCACGCGCAAAATCACAGTGTTTTTATCGGTAGTGATGGCCACACTTATTTTGCCTTTACCTTTGATAGCATCGATAGCGTTTTTGACCAAGTTTTCGATGGTCCAATGATGCAAAGCTGGATTGAGATTCACCCAAATCTCAGGCAAACTACTTGTGAAAGAAAAATCTATTTGTTTAGAGCTTCTTGCACTCAAATAAGTAAATGCATCTTGCGTACTGGCGACGATATCTAGTTTTTGTAACACCGGCACCGACCCTATTTTAGAAAAGCGATCGGCAATCACTTGCAAGCGATTTACATCTTTACTCACTTCTTCTGTAATCTGTGTATCAACATTTTGCAACTTCATCAACTCTACCCATCCTAGCAATGATGAAAGCGGCGTACCTATCTGATGAGCAGTTTCTTTTGCCATTCCTGCCCAAAGGCGATTTTCGGCAGAAATGCGATTGGTTCTAAAATAACTGTACACCAATCCGCCAAATAACATCAAGATAGAAATCAGCGCCAAAGGATAATATTTAAGTTTATCCACCAATGACGAATTGCCGTAATACACATAAAAAGTCCCGTTGGGGTGATCAAACTCGATAGGTTGGTTTTGTGCTTCTAATTTGTGAATGAATTGCTGAATCAGGGCTGGATTTTCAGCAATTTTTTCGTCTATATTTGCAGATGACACTCCTCCTGACGGATCTACGATAACAATGGGTATGGTAGAATTTTGTGACAGCACAAAGACAGAAAGATCTAAATCAACATTTGCATCGGCCAAATTAATGCTTTTTTGTGCCTTGGCCCAAATCTCCATTTTTATCCTTTCTTCTTGTTTAAAAGTTTGGAACAACTGAAAGGTATTCCACAAAATTAGACAGAGAATGCCTAGCGAAAAAAAAATGATGATATAGCGTAATTTGATACTATTGCTCAGCCTCATAAAAGTAAATTGTGAGGGTAAATATAGTTTTTATGCCGATACCTTACAATTATTTTAGCAACAATGTATCCGACAAACCTTTTTAGATGTTTGACAAAAGCTGTATTTTTGTAAAAAACATCATGCAAAAAATATATTACCTAAAAACTTGCGACACCTGCAAACGCATCATGAAAAACATGAGCGACCTAGACCGCTACACCTTGCAAAACATCAAAGACGAAGCAGTGACCGCACAACAACTCGATCAAATGAAAGCTTTGGCTGGTAGCTACGAAAAACTCTTTAGCCGACGCGCCAAATTGTACAGCGAAATGGGGCTAAAAAACGAAAAATTGACCGAAGACGATTACAAACATTACATTTTGCATCATTATACTTTTTTGAAACGACCTGTAATTATCGATGGTGATAAAATAACCATCGGCAAAAGCCCAGAATAATTACAGAATATCGTTGAGCGAACTATCGGTTGGCAATTCGTAAGGCGGTTGGTTGTGCATGAAAATACGCGCAGACAGCTCGCCTCTTAGCCAAATATTATCATCATTTACCTCTAGCCAGCTGCCTTCACGCAAGCCCACAACAGGCTGAGTGTTGAACTGGTGAAACTCTTTGATACGCGTTTCGCGCGTTTCGCCCATGTGCTGGCTACCCGTTTGTGGGTCGAGATAATGCGGATTGATATTAAAAGGCACACAACCCAGTGTTTTGAAACTCGGCGGATAAACGATAGGCATATCGTTGGTGGTATTCATCGTTAGACCAGTGATATTACTCCCTGCCGATGTGCCTAAATAAGGTGTGCCAGACGCTATTTTTTGTTTAAGAGCATCCATCACTTGATTTTTATAAAGCTGTTGGACGAGCAAAAAAGTATTGCCACCACCGGTAAACAAAGCCTCTGCTTGCTCAATGCCTTCTTGTGCCGACTCATATTCGTGCAACCCTTTGACTGCAATACCTATTTTCTCAAAAGCCTCGGCTGCCTTTTGGGTATAATCGTCATGCGAAATACCGCCTGGTCTGGCATACGGGATAAAAGTAATTTGGCGAATATTATTAAAAAACTGCTGCAATGTAGGCAATAAGTAAGCTAAATATTGTTGACCAAACACCGTAGAAGTGCTGGCAATAATCATTTTTTTCATGAAAAAAAGTTTTCGCAAAGGTAGCTAGTCTCGTGCATTAACACAAATTTGTCAAGGCTTTGAGATTAATTTAATATTTGAACCATTAGATTTACAGAAACAAAAATTGCATGTTAAAAAATTATATTTTTGGATTAATTTTAATCATCTCTACACCTTTATGGGCACAAAAAAGTTTTACGCTAAACGGTAAAATTCATCAACCCAACGACCAAAACGAAAGAATATTTATCTTGAACAAAACCACCGACGAAATTGTAAAAACCAATGTAGATGGGAGTTTTGAAATAGTCGTAAACAGAGGTGACCAAATGGTTGTGTTTGACGAAAACGATTATTATTTGCCCAAAGTTTTTTACATCGTTGACACAGATAGACAGCAAACAAAACACATCAGACTAACAGCCAAGCCCGAAGAACTCGAAGAATTGGTGATTGACGCCAAACCCACTGCAGAAAGTCTTGGATTGCCAGAAGCTGCGTATAAAAAACCAAATCCTGAACAGGCCGATTTAAAAAAAATATTTTTAGCAGTCATCGGTTTATTCGCCAATAAAAATAAAGCGCCAGAGCCTCCCAATTTTTATGAACGTAAGGCGTGGCTAGAGAGCCAAATTTCTATGGAGGAATTGACAAAAAAATATGAAATTCCGGCAGAAAAAATTGATATATTTTACCGTTATTTAGCAGATGATATCTCGTTTTTCAATACCTTGCAAACAAATCTGAAAGCAAAAGAAATTGAATTATACGAAAAATCTTATCGATTTTTGAACCCTGAAAACACGACAAATGAAAAATAATTTGCTGATTACTCTCCTATTTTTGCTTACGCTTACGGCCTATGCGCAGCCAAGCAGACGCACTGTGTTGGGCAAAATAGTCGCACGCACGACTGAGCTTTCTGGCATTTATATCCAAAACAAAAACACGCAAGAAGCGGTAGAAACAGAAAAAGGTGGTTATTTCAGAATCAAGATGCAGCCCAATGATACTTTGATTTTTTCGAGCATCGAATTTGTAGGTCGAGAAAAAGTAGTTACCTATGAAGACATGAACAAAAAAATGCTATTTGTGCCGATGGATTTTGTCGAAAACACCTTAGAAGAATTACTTATCGACCGTAGAGTTACCAACCAATCGCTAGGCTTTGGCACACCCAAATATTACACCCGAGCCGAACGGAATTTGCATCGGGCAACTTCGCATGAACGCAACCCCGACGCATTGATATCTGTAGGCATTGACGGCGTAATCAACGCCTTGTCTGGGAGAACAGAAATGCTTAAAAAAGCCTTGGAGTACGAGCGTGAAGAAAAATTAGCCAAAAAACTTATCAACGAATTGCCGAGAGATTTTTACACAGACGAGTTGCAAATACCCGAAGAATACGTCATGGCGTTTGGTTACCATCTGCTGCAATACAACGATATTTTGTCTATCAATGTGGTAAAAAACGGCGAAGATTATGTAAAACTAAAGTATAGCGAAAAAGTAGAAGAGTTTTTGAAAAACCTCCCAGAAGAAGAATAGAATTTTGTAATTTTGTAAAATAAATTTAAGGCTATATGTTTGGTTTAGGATTCAGTGAGATAATATTTATCATTGTGGTGATACTGATGCTGTTTGGTTCGGATAAAATCCCGGAACTGGCCAGAGGTTTTGCCAAGACCATGACGCAGGTAAAACAGGCAACCAATCAAATCAAACATGAAATAACCAAAACTGTTGACGACACAGGCATTGTTGACGAAGTAAAAGAAGTGGTTAACCCTGATAAAATAAAAGAATCGCTTGGCGTGGATGATATCGAAAAAGACTTTAAAGAAGCTACCGATTTTAACCCAACTGCCGATGTGGAGAAAGAAATTAATCAGGTCAAAGAAGATTTTGAAAACCTTACTGGCCCTATAAAACGTCAACGATAATGTGGGAACAACTCATTGATTGGGATAGAGATTTATTGGTTTTTTTGAACAGTTTGGGCAGCGAAAGCTGGGATCCTTTTTGGCTATACATCACCAAACAGCTCAATTGGTGGCCGTTGTTTTTGGTTATTTTATACTTACTTTTCAGAAAATTATCCATCAAGCAATTGATTTTGTTACTCGTTACCCTTACCTTGTTTTTTGTGTTTACAGACCAAATGACCAATTTGGTCAAAAACTCGGTTGAGCGTTTTCGCCCGGTGAATGACCCAGAGCTCAAATCTATTATCCGAATTGTAAAAAACAGCAGTTCGTGGAGTTATTTTTCTGGCCACGCTTCTAACAGTTCTGGCGCAATTTTGTTCCTATTTTTGGTGATGCGCAACTATTACAAAAAAGCCTACTTACTCTTCTTATTCCCGTTGATATTTGCTTATACCAGGCTCTATCTGGGCTTGCATTTTCCGTTAGACATTTTATCGGGTTACGCCTTTGGCTTACTATCTGGATGGATGTTTTACCGCGCGTATGTGTGGATAATCAAAAAATATCAACTGACAGACCGCGAAGGGAAAAACGTTTTTTTACCTGCACAAAACATTTAATTTTTTACAATCAGCAACCAGTCGTTGTCTAGAGATTTGTATCCTATATCGTAGATAAAACGATACTCTGCCCCGTTTTTATACACCTTGAAATGCGTAAAATAAGTAAAATCGAAACCTTGTAACGACAAGTGGTTTCGCGTGATTTTGGCTTTGCCATCAGTGAATGACAGTTTGACTAATATTCGGTAATTTTTGCGCAATTGATTGTTGACATTGCGCATCAGATTGGTCGTGTCTTTATTTTGCCTATTGTTGTAGCTATTTCGGCAAGCATCGTTACAAAATTTTTTGTCTGAACGCCCAATTATTCTTTCTCCACACTCTAAACACTTACTCATTTTGATTTTTTTAATTTTTCATAAACTCCTCAAATATAGGAAAATATCCGATTACAATCAATTACAATCGAAAGTAAATATCTAAATACCGACTATATTTTGCACATCGTAGCATCTTTGCCGTAGAGATTTGAGAAAAAACCTAACGTCTCAAATTTGATTGTTTAATTAAAATTTTTAGTATTATGTCTGTACGTAACAAAGTTAGTCTTATCGGACGCACCGGAAAAGAGGTCGAAATCGTAAATTTTGACAATGGAAGTATGAAAGCTAGCGTATCGCTCGCTACCAGCGATTATTACACCAACGCCAATGGCGAACGTGTAGAAGACACCCAATGGCACAATGTGGTTGCATTTGGCAAAACAGCCGAAATCATGCAAAAATATGTGACCAAGGGCAAAGAAATTGCCATCGAGGGCAAAATCACTTACCGCAGTTATGACACGCAAGATGGGCAAAAACGCTACATCACAGAGATTAGAGCAGATGAAATATTATTGCTCGGCGGCAAATAATTGACTATAAGCGCTTCTGGAAAAGAGGCGCTTTTTTTATCTTTTCTTAATGTTTGTTGTTTTATGAAAATCTGTAAAAATTGACTACTTTTGAATGATTTTATCATTCTATGGAAATACTTAGAAACATCTCTACTACTCACTCAATGTCAACAACATCAGATAAAATTAAGGTTTTACACATCACACAAGTTCAGGGAGGCATCCAAACATATATCGAATTAATTTACAATAATATAGATAAATCAAAATTTGAAATAGAGATTGCTTGTCCGCCCGAGCAAAAATCGCTAATAGCGTTTGCTGTCAAAAACAATATCAAATGGCATCCGGTAAATTTGAAATGGGAAATATCACCCTTTTCGGATATATTAAGTGTTTTTAGAATAAAACGATTGGTAAAAAAAATAAAACCTAATATTATTCATGCCCATAGTTCTAAAGCAGGTTTTGTAACGCGTATTGCAAGTGTTTTTATTAAGCCAACTGTGCTTTACACGCCTCATGCTTATGCTTTTTTGGGCGGCAAAAAAAAGTTTTTGATACTAGAAAAAATAGCACGATTATTTACACAAGTTGTAGTAGCTTGCTCGCAATCTGAGTACAATCGTGCCACAAAAGAAGTAAAAATACCCGCTCGCAAGGTAGAGATATTTCCAAATAGTATTGATATACCGAATTTCACAAAAAAACATTCAACAAACAAAACACCTATAATCAGTACGGTTGGTCGATTGGTTGCACAAAAAAACCCAATGATGTTTTTGCGTGTTTGTAAACTCTTGCGTGATCAGCATATAGATGTACATTTTCAAATAATCGGTGCTGGTTTTGATGACAAGCTAAAAGCGACAATTGATAGTTACATCAAAGCAAATGATTTGGCCGATAAAATTACCATTTACAATTGGATGGATAGGAGTGCATTGCTGGAACAACTTAGACAAACCGACGTGTTTGTAATGACTTCTATTTTTGAATCTTATGGTTATGTTGCTGCCGAAGCGCAAGCACTCGAGATACCGGTGGTGAGTACAAACGTAGATGGATTGAATGAAATTGTATTGAACAAAAAAACTGGTTTTTTGGTAGATACAAATGATGATGAAAATATGGCTAAAAAAATATCTTGGTTATTGGACAACAGTGAGGCGGCAAAAGAAATGGGAAAAAATGGTAGAAAAAGAATGGCTGAAAAATTTAATATAAAGACAAATATTAGTAAATTGGAGGATATATATAAAACTTTCAGTTAAATGAAAATATCTGTTATACCTTGTGCACAGAACATGGTGTTACCAATATTGATTTTGACAAACAAGTATAGTTTTATTAGTATTTCCAATACAACAGAAAAATAAATCATGAAAATTGCATTAGTTCACGACTGGTATTATGTAAATGGTGGAGCTGAGAAAGTAGTAAAAGCGATCAATGATGTTTTTCCTGACTGTGAACATTTTGCATTATTTGACATTATGTCGGATCAGGATAAATTAAAAGTTTTAAATACAACCAAGGTAACTACCACTTTTGTCCAAAAGTTACCCTTTATTTCAAAATTACACAGAAAATACCTACAACTATATCCTTATGCAATAGAACAATTGGATTTGAGAGAGTTTGACATAATTATAAGCTCTTCTTCATCTGTCGCAAAAGGAGTATTGACCAACAGTAACCAGGTTCATATCTGCTATTGCCATTCTCCTATGCGATATGCTTGGGATTTATATCACAATTATATAGAAGAATCGGGGTTTAACCAAATAACAAGAATGTATGCTAAACATGTACTGCATAAGCTTCGTTTATGGGATGTAATGAGCTCAAACAGGGTTGATTTTTTCATTGCTAACTCTAATTACATCTCAAAAAGGATTAAAAAAGTCTATCGACGAGATGCTAAGGTAATTTATCCTCCTGTAAATACTGATTATTTTTCTTTAGATAAAAATGCTGCTCGAGATTATTATTTTACGGCCTCAAGAATGGTTTCTTACAAAAAAATAGATTTAATTGTTGATGCATTTGTAAAAAACGGAAAAAAACTTGTTGTTGCAGGAGACGGGCCAGAATTCAAAAAAATAAAGTCAATAGCCAAAGATAATATTGTTTTTTTAGGGCATGTTTCTAACGAAAAATTGAAACAATATTTACAAAATGCAAAAGCATTTATTTTTGCTGCAGAAGAAGATTTTGGCATTGCTCCCGTCGAGGCTCAAGCTTGTGGCACTCCTGTAATAGCTTATGGCAAAGGTGGAGCTTTGGAAACTGTTCTAGAAAACAAAACAGGAGTTTTTTATTATCAGCAAAACGTAGAGAGCTTACAAGATGCAATCAAAAAATTTGACAAACTTACATTTGATTATTCAGCCATTAGAGAACATTCTTTAAAATTTTCTGTCGAAAATTTTAAAACTACCATCAAGCAACATATAACAAAATGCTCTAAGAATAGTTTTTAATTATTATCACCTTTTTGACTAAAAACAAAACAAAGAAGAAAGGCAGTAAGTATGCTCCCTACTTGTCTTGTCAAAACATTTTCTACCATAAAAAACAATAACAATGAGCCAATCAGGCCAATGGCAAAAAAGTTTTTTCTATACCTCAACAAAAGATATACAAAACCACAAATACTGAGAAAAACGACAATAAAACCTTGACTGAGAAAAAAATCTAAAAACTGATTATGGGTATTGAATCTACCATCGATAAACCATTGTTTATGCCCTGCATCCAAAAAATCATCTTTCTGCTGATAACATTCAACTAAGGCAACTTCTGTGTTTTCATACCCTTGTCCAAATAAAAACTGTGTGGTTTCTGAAGGACAAATTTGGTATACGCAATCCCAAATATAATATCTTGGTTCGGCTATAATAAAATTTATCTTTTCGTTGTTCAAAAAAAATCTGTCGGCAAGGTTATCAGACAAACCGTAAAACAATACAACCAATAACCCCAAAGCTACTGTTATCCATTGATAAGATATCTTTATTTTTTTACTGAAGTAAAAGAAAGACAAAACCAATGCCAATAACACACTCAAGGTAGATAAACGTGCTGCAATAAAAAACACGAAACCAGCAAAACAAACTGCGCTAATGCCATAAAACACTTTGCTTTTTTTGACCGTACTTGTTGTTGCTAAATAAACTGCAAAAAACATCGCCATCACATACATAAAACCAACATAGGGTCGGTGCCCGAAGAGATAATCATTGACCGTTTCACCATTTGTAAGTACAAAATTGTTTTGGTTGAGATACTGCCAGCCAATCATAGCTGATGATGTCAAAAAAAGCAAAAAGACTCCATACACAAAAGCAGCAAATAGTTTGTTTTTGTTTTGGCTCGCCGAGGTCAAAAGCAACAATAACGGAATATACAGTAATTTTATCAGCACTGTCCAATCTGTATGGCTACCAAATATGATGGTGTTTAAAGCTAATAACGCGATAAACGCAACAATAGACAACCACTCTTTTTTTATCTTTAGTATCGACTTTTTTGTGGCCACAAAAGGAAAAATCACTACCAAAACGATTAATAAAATATTAGGCAACGCTCTTGCTGAGTTTTCGAACGGAACGACAAAGAAGAGAAGCATCAACAAGTATTGGTATATTTTATCAATATTTTTCATAATAGTGGCTATATTGGTAGTTTTTCTACTTTCAGAAATTTGCGAACTGCAGACCCAAACCCCCTAGGCATAAACCAAAGAATAGTGTTGCGCATTACACCAAAAATAGGGTACCATCCAAAATAAAAGTGGTCACAAATCACCCTAATTCTATTTTTGACCTGCTGCTTGCGCTTGGTCGATGAGATACTGTTTGCCGCTACTACATATTTAAGCAACGTTGCAGGCAAATTTTCGGCTTGATGTTTTTTGATAAGTTTAAAAAAATAGGCAAAATCTTCGGCTGATTTTCTATTTTCAGGATAATAGCCTACGGTGTCTAATACTGCTGTTCTAAAAACCACCGTAGGATGGACAAAACAACTATTGATATACATTTTTTTCTGAATAGACTGATAATCAACCGGATGCTTCAGATTATACAAATGATTAAACGACTCATCAACCACCTCTGCCCAAGTACCTAACAAATGAATTTTTGGGTTTAGTTGCAAATAATCTACTTGTTGTGCAAACTTGGTAGGCATAGCCAAATCGCCACAATCTAGTCGGCCAATAAAGGCGTAAGCGCCGCTTGATTTAATCCACCTCAAACCATGATTCAACGCTTTTTCTATGCCTTGATTTTTTTCAAGAAATTCAAAATATATTTTACCCTCGTTTTGATAATTGTCTTCAATTGTGGTCACATCAGGTTTGTATTCGCTACCATCGTCAACCACCAATATATCTACGGCAAACGTTTCGTTGATAGATTGTATAGTCGCCATTAACGCTTTGGGCGAATTA
The DNA here is from genome assembly GCA_041583035.1 of Flavobacterium sp. Taxonomy (GTDB): domain Bacteria; phylum Bacteroidota; class Bacteroidia; order Flavobacteriales; family Flavobacteriaceae; genus Flavobacterium. Next base: position 19,195 of record JBFHGP010000009.1, on the reverse strand, counting down.
TAATGCGGAATTAAAACAATGAGTTTATTCATTTGTGAATTGTTTTGAACGATAATCTATTAAAACCTTGATTGTCAACATCAAACATAACCAAAAACCGTATTGTCTAAAAAAATCTGTTTGAAACCAATTGACCGCAAAACCTATAAACGAAAGCAATAATATTACACCGATGTATTTGTAAGTATAGTGTGCCTGTTTCCAAAACAAGACAGCATAACTTACACTCATTAACATCAAACTCAGAAACAACAATGTGCCTACAAGACCTGTCTCGGCCAATAATCGAGTATAAATATTAAATTGAGGCGGAAAAGATTTTTCTTGTTGATTTTTATAAAAGTGAGAAAACTCCCAATTTTTTGAAGTAGACCAATATGGATAATGCGGTACCATGTGATAGGTACCCTGCCCAAAGCCCACGCCATATACTGGATTTTCACTAAAAACCTGCAAGGCAGCATATTGCATACCAAAACGAGATTTGTTTGAAACATTTTGGGTAAGGTTTTTAGAAAAATTGAGTTGATCTACTCTTTCACTAACTGTTTTATAAATACTTTCTGATTTCACTACCACCAAAGCTAGCATCAATATTCCCAGCACTTTGAGCCCTAGCGAGGTCGTTTTTCTAAACCTTTGGTCGTGAAGCATCACCAATACCAAACATACAACTTGTAGCCCAACGACTACAAAAGCTGCGCGAGCGTTAGAAAAAAGCATCAAAATGAGAACTACTAGTGTGGGGATAAATTTAATCCATTTTTTTTCTGTAAATATATAGCTCATCATCCATGGTGCAACAAAAATAAGGTAGTTGCCCAAGGCTGGAATCTCGTAGGTGACTGATGATATCCCTAGCCTGCTATAATTGTGTAAATCGTTGGTTACAAACGGAAAATACTCAAAAAGCCTTAAAACTGACTTGAGAAATCCCATGCCAAAAAACACGATGGCAATTTCGATAAACCCGTAAATAGCAACAAAAACAAAGCTGTATAGAATGATTTTTCTTATCAATTTGATGATTTCTATCACGTTTCTGTTTTTGATAACATTCCAGAACAAAAACGAAAAACAAAATGCCGAAATCAGCAAAGATATCGTTTGTCTGATGTATCGATTAACACCCGAGGTTTGTTTATAAAAACTATCTGCCACGGTGTTGTAATTGAACACGGTCGCTAAGAATGTCCATACGACAAAAAGTATCAAGACAATTATCAACGGATGTTTGTACGGGAAATATATTTTTTTTGCCAAAAAATTTTCGACTACGGCAACAACAAATCCTATCAAAAAAAAGTATGATGCTGCTTCGTTTTTGTATTCACCCAAAAACGAAAGTCCTTCAAACTCGTTGAACGGAATAAAGAATATGCCCAACAAAAACAACCAAGTATATATTTGCCTAAGTGTGATCATTTTTTTCCGTTTATTTTTCTAAAAAACTCTGACATTTTTGGTGAATATACTGCCGATATAGCACTGCAAATCAACCTACTGGTTTGGTGTTTTTGATTTTGTATAGTCCAAATTAATAACTTTTCGAATTTACCAATTTTATTTAAATAATCTTGATCTAAATTTTTTGAAGAATAAACAACATCTGGATGAGCAATCATTTTTTGTACAAACAAAAATTTTTCTTGTCGTGACATGGTTCGGTTTGTTGAACATTTAAAAAACAACATGCACACACTGTGAATCAATCTAGATGACTGATATTTACCCAACTGATCATCGGGTATTTGTAGCCCCAACAATTGATTATAATTGAGGTGATACTTTTCTATCGCTTTTTCAAAAACATCGTGTTTCAAAAAATCTCTTGTAACACTATTGGGGTTGTTTTGATGATGATAACCTGCAAAATCTATAAATAAAACTGATTTTGATTTTGCCATAACCTCAAGGTTAAAAAGCGTGTCTTCTTCTAACGAAATTTTTTCGTCAAACGATATCTTATTATTATCGAGCAGCGATTTTCTGTAAATTTTATTGCATACAGATAAAAATGTTGGGTTTTCTATTTTCAGCAAATACGGTATTAATGTTTGATGTATCTCTGACGATGAATAAGGATTTTCTCGTTCAAAACCAGAGCTTTTGAGTATCCATTTTTCGTCTCTTTCTAACAATATATTAGAAAAAACAACGTCTACATCGTTGGTTATTGCTGCTGCCCAAAGCTTACTATACATGTGAGCATCGTGAATGTCGTCTGCGTCGAGAAAGCCTATATATTTTCCCGTCGCGTGCTGTAATCCTGTATTGCGTGCTCGGCTTACGCCTTGATTGGGCTGAGTGATCACAATGACACTCGGTATGTCTTTGAATGATTGTAAGACCTTCAATGTTTGATCTGTAGAACCGTCATTTACAACGATAATTTCTATGCTGTCTAAATGTTGTTCTATCAGTGACTTTACCGCAGATGCAATATGTTTTTCTCCGTTATAAACGGGTATTATCACACTTATTTTTATCTGCTTATTTGTCATTTTTTATTTTTGAACTGATAATTGGTTTCGCAAAATAATACATTCCCAATAATATGAAAAATTGTACAACAGAATTTGCCACAGCAGTACCGATACTTCCGTAAAGGTAGGTCAATCCAAACACCAATAGCACACTTGTGATTGCTGCGACAAAAAACACTTTAAAAAATTGTTTTTCTTGATTGGCGGTTAGCAAAACTAATCTTCCATATACTTGGTCTAAAAATGAAAACAACGGAAAAACTAATAATATTCTAAAAATAAGAATTGCATTTGGGACGGTTTCTCCTCCATAAATAACCTTGAACAATGGTGTTGCAAAGACAAACAACGCAAGTATAAAGAGCGTAAAAACTATAACGCCTACATTTTTTATTTTATTGATTAATTGTATCGCTTTACTTTTGTCTTCAATCATTAATTTGGACACGTACGGAAAAACAGCATTGATAATTGGTGTTTGCATGCTACCAATAGCTCGAATCACTTTTTCTGCAGAAGAATATACGCCCACAACAGCATCTCCTATCAAAAACCCTAAGACCAATACATTCAAATATGACATCGCAATCATCTGAATTTCAGACAAAAACATATAGTATGCCGTTTTTAATTGTCTTTTTACTGAAGCAAAAGGGACTTTTGTATAATTGACTGCAAATTTTTTATTAGCGATAACAAGTGATGCAATCCCAGCAAATATAAACCCTAACGACATAAATAAAGGAACTAGCCAAATATCTGTCTTATCTTTGACAAAAATGAATATACAAATCGTAAAAATAGATTTGAAAACTACATTTACGTAAGTAATGTATTTCATTGCTTGCAAACCCTGAAAAAGCCAAACCGGAAAAATACTCTGACCGATAATTATACCAAAATATAAAAAGTATAACAGATAGTTTTGGGTTAATTTATCAATAGTAAAAACCAATATAAACAATACCACAAAACTTGCCAACATTAGCAAAATTTTGGTCTGGATAACTTCACTAAAAATCTCACTTACTCTTTTGGGGTTATCTGCCTCTACAGATACTTCACGAGTTGCAATAGTATTAAATCCGTATTCTGTAAAAACCTGTAGGCTCAAAATAACTGTATGCACAAAAGTAAGTAGCCCAAACTTTTCAATACCCACTGTTTGTATCAAAAAGGGCATGACCAAAAAAGGCAAAAGTATGTTGAGGGCTTGGAGAATAGTCAACGAAAAAAAATTTTTTACGATGAGCTTTATATTTTTCTCCTTCAATAATCTTAACATATTTGTAGCTACATAAGCGCTTATAAATCTTTATTTGGTAATTCCTAAAGACCCATATCACTTTGATTCGTCTCGTCTAAATTTTTTATACTTTTGGATGGTTTTGGACAAAAAGTAGAACAAAAACAACAAAACAAACACCAACAATACTGGTTTGATCAAACTTTTGTTGTTTAAATTTCGATTACAATTAACATCATAGACCACTTTTTGTTGCTCGACGATTTGTACTTTGGTTTTGTTGATTTTTTTCAACAAACTGTTTTTGGTCAACATCAAATCGTTGATTTGAGAATACATATCTATCTTGATGTCGCCTTTACCGTCAGAGCGGTTCACACCAAGGCTATTAAAAATATCGTTGATATTCTCTACCGATTTTTCTAACTCTGTCAGGTTTTTTTGTGCCTCTAATTGCCCTATTTTCTGGATTTCTGCAAAATAATCATCCTTGTTCAGGTAGTTCATCAAGCTTTTGTATATCTCACCGTCATCGTCAGCAATATCGGTAGTATATTCAATTTTGTGGTATTTGTACAGCTTTTCTACATTATTGTCTTCTTTATACTTGCTTACCTCTATGGTATTTTCGCTCATATATTTGGCAATGTCTAGGTTGTCTTCTTCGTCCGAGATAAAACCATAAACATCTATCACAGGCTTTATATCAAGCGAAGTGACGTGTGACAACAAAGGTAAATCTTGATGGTCGCGTCTATTAAAGTTATTGATTTTTCCATAAGTGTATTCTGTACTCCCAAAGTTGGTCGCTACCACAATCACGCCTTTATACGCCTTGCTGTCGTTGTTGTACATATACACCGCCAATGCCACGCCAATAATCAAAACAACAATGGTCGCAACAATGTTTTTGATAAAAAAAGTAAAAAATCGAAATATCCCATAAACGATATTTTCAAAGAAATTTTTGAGCGATTGCCACAAATACGACAAATCTATTTCTTGATTTTCAGTTGTAGTTTTATTGTCCATAAAAATTATTTTAATAACTGTTTTAATATTTCGATGGTGATCGCGTAGGTCGGTTTTACACCCGTAGTGCCCAAGCCACCCGAGGCCAATGTGCTTCCTGTTTTCAGCGGATTATCTGAGGCGTAATACGCGTACCGCACTTTTACATCAGGATGAATGCTTTTCCTGATTTTGGATGCCGATTGTATCGCTTTTTGATAATGCGCTCCTTCCATCTCCAAACCTACTGCTCCCCAAGTAGAATCTCTAAAAAAGCCCAGTAAATCTCTGTTTTGCAACGATGTACCAAGCACTGTTACCATCGTACCTTCTACCACCGGTATCCCGTAATCAGTAAACATCTCAGCCGACAACTCGTTGTCAAACGGATAATTATCGCCCGTTCCTTCGTTGATATGTGCAAACGGAATCATGATATCGCCTTTGTCGCCCGAGAGAATACCTGCCTTACCCATGATCGAAATCGATTCAACGTTCAAATATATATCTTTTTTGAATGGTTTTAACAATTCGTCGATAGTTTCGTACGCTTGTTCGCCAAAAGCATAGTCCATCACAATAATTACTGGCTTTTGGTCATCGTTTTTCGGCAACTTGCAATCTTTAAACAGGGTGTTGGCAAAATCAATTTTGGCCGTATCAAAAATCTGAACGTCAATATTGGTGCCCGTTGTATCATCAATAAAAATCATTCCTTCTTTGACCGCCTGATCTTTTACTTTGGCTCTCAATACCGAGTTTTGTGGCAAGCTTAGCGCTTCAAAAGCATCGGTTTTTTTAGGGTCGAGTGCATATTTTTTGAGTGTTTTGTGCGCAAAAATACTGTTCATCACGCTGTGCATATTGGCACTGATAATGTGTATCGGACGATGGATAATATTATTTTTTTGCAGCTCAGCCTTGATATCGGCCGCCCAAGCATCGCCATAAATGTGATGTCCTACTCGCTCACGCAAAATCGGACTAAAAGTAATGGTTCTTTTTTGCTCAAGCAAAGCTTCGTCTAGCGCCAATTGTCCCAACCAATAAATAAAATGAATAAATCTGTCGGGGTTATCTGCGGTGGCAAAAGCTGGATAAACCATGTTAATTTCTTCAAACGACCTACCCAAAATACCCGACAAATGCGCCATAGCTTTTTCGCGCTCTACGGTATTGAGTGTTTTTTTTCGCCCAACCAATTCTTTGATTTTTGCCCAATCGCGGTTGGTTGAATCTTCATCTTTATCCAAAATCTTGTCTTTGATTTTGTGCGATTCAATAAAGATAAAAGTCAAATGCGTTAATACATCATAAATATCAGATCGGCCACGAGTAATCTCGATATTCATCTGCTCTTTGTCGATGCGGTAGCAATTTCTACGTCTTTTGGGCGGCACAATCGGCTGAAAGTGAGAATTGCGGTACCCCTCGTCTGAAGTAAGGTGAATGTATCGGCACTCTTCTATCCCGATAGGCAAACGCTCGATCACATACAAAAGTCCGCTCAACTCTACTTTTTCTTCAGCTATGCTTCCGTAAATTTCTGGACGCAACAGCAACAGAGCTTCGCGAAGCGTTTCGCCCGACACGCCCATCGGTTTGTAAAAACCACGGTTAAACAAGTGACGCATCGTGATGTAGAGGCGTTCTACCGCCGCAGAAGATTCTTGGGCTCTAGAGAGTGTTATTTGTGTATTGGGTTTTGTCATGAATCAATTACTTAAAATTAGCCCAATGGCTGGGTCTGCATAAGGTTTTTCTTGGTCTAAATCTTTTTCGTCGGCAAACTGCTCATTGTCATACCAGTATCCTTGCATGTATCGGTACGAACTCGATTTTTCTACCTGATTATTCACCATATCTGGGGCATAGCGATAATCTTCTATCAAATTTGTTTTTTTGACAAATGTATATATTCGGTCTTGATTATTCTCTGTCAAAAGCCATTCGATAGCAACAAACAAGCCGTTTTCTGGTATTTTTAGATTATACTGCAATAGCTCAATTTTGTTTTTTTTATTCCCTCTTTTTATCGGCACAATAATCGGCTCGTCTAGCAAATCGTCGCCTGGGCACCCGTGGTCGTCGGGCACAAGCAACCTCAACCGAAAGCTACCGTTGGCCACCCTGCTTTTTGTATAAACGATGGCTTTGTCGATATATTGTACATGTTTGATATCTTTTTTATTCGGGAAATATTTGGCAAAAGCCCAAGGCAAATTTCCTGGGTTAAAATAAAAATTTTCGAAATGCGCGTCGCCTATGGTATGATGCAATGTTTTTTCGGGATAAACAACGAGCTCGTCTGGATTTTTTTCACGGATAATTTTGATCAAAACAATAGTATCTGAGGCGTTTATCGGCACAAAAGATTTTTCGTAACCTGCCGCCCACAAAACAATTTCTTCTCCGTTTTCAGCAAACGGAATAGAAAAATGACCTAGCGAATCTGATGTTGCGCCAGCAGAGGCATCCATGTTCCAAATATTGGCATAGGCGATAGGTTTTTTTTCTTCGTTGACCACCACCGCCGATAATTGCTGCGCTTGTAACGTAGAAAAAACAAATCCTATCCAAAAAGTTATCCAATATTTCATCGAGCTATCGTTTTTACCAATCTATTGTAGAGATATTATCTGCAATTTCTCTATCGTTTTTTAACCGCGGAAGCTTGTTTTGTCCGCCCAATTTTCCTTTCGATTTCATGTATTCATTAAAACCGCCTTTGGCAACTGCAGTAATCACCACTGGGCGCAAAATATTACCACTGATCAAATCATCATAATACACATTTTGTCTACGCATCGATTGGTCTATTATTTCGACAAATTTTTCTTTGTCTTTGGGCGCTTGTTCAAACTCTATCAACCATTCGTGGTACGGTAAACCCTCTGCCGGATTGATTTGTGGTGCAACGCTAAACTCTGTTACCAACGCATCTGTTGCTGCTGTGGCTTCTTGCAAGGCTGTTTCTACTTCTTTGGCAATCACGTGCTCCCCAAAAGCCGAAATATAATGTTTGATGCGGCCAGTAACCACCACACGATAAGGCTTGAGTGAAGTAAACATAACAGTGTCGCCAATATTATATGCCCACAAACCAGCGTTGGTAGATATTATCAAAGCGTAATTGACACCCAATTCTACCTCGCCAATGGTATATCTTTTGGGATTTTCATCAAAAAATTCTTCAGCTTTGACAAATTCATAAAAAATTCCTGCATCGAGCAAGAGCAACATACCTTTTTCGTTTTGTTTATCCTGAAAAGCAAAAAAACCTTCAGAAGCGGGAAAAAGCTCTATCGAATCGACACTGCGGCCTATCATTTGTTCAAATTTTGCCCGATAAGGTTCATAGTTGACTCCGCCATAAATAAATAATTCAAAATTTTTGAACAATTCGCCTACTGCCTTGCCTGTTTTAGCGTTTAGACGTTCAAAATACATTTGTATCCACGACGGTATACCAGATATCAATCGCATGTCTTTGGCTACGGTTTCGTCTACAATAGCATCAACCTTGGTCTCCCAGTCTTCAATGCAGTTGGTCTCCCAGCTTGGCATTCTGTTTTTCTGAAGATATTTAGGCACATAATGCGCTACAATGCCTGATAATCGGCCAAATTTCATCCCTTTTTTTTCTTCTAATATAGGACTGCCTTGTAAAAAAATCATTTTACCATCGACTACCTTCGCATTGTTTGTTTCTTGTATATAAAACAAAATTGCGTTGCGCGCCGCCTTGATGTGGTACGGCATAGAGTCTTTGGTCAGCGGAATAAATTTTGCGCCAGATGTCGTACCCGAAGTTTTTGCCAAATACAAAGGTTTGCCTGGCCACAAAACATTGGCTTGCCCATCGACAATCTTGTCCATATAAGGGCGCAACTCTTCATAATCACGAATAGGGACGCGCTGAACAAAATCGTCATGGTTTTTTATAGAACTAAATATATGGTCGGTACCAAATTGGGTGTATTTTGCTTTACGCACCAAGGTATTGAGCCATTTTTCTTGGGTTTGTTCTGGGCGAATCATCCATTTTTGTGATTGCATCACCACGATGTTGGCAAATATTTTAGCAAAAAAAGCTTTGACTGACATACTTTTTTGAGTTTATTTTCAATCAAACAAAGATAAGAAATCTTTGGGTAGAAAAGCGATTAAGCCGCATTTGTTAAGCTTTTAATAAAAATCGGTTAATCATGTACAGCTTGTCAATCTATTTATTGTATCTTTGCACTAACTAAACACATTTGTTATGCATAGTTTATTTGTATTGTTAGGAATGGTTAGCCCTTGGCAAGTAGGACTTATCGTCTTGGTAGTTTTATTGTTGTTTGGCGGTAAAAAAATCCCTGAATTGATGAAAGGCTTAGGCTCTGGCATCAAAGAATTTAAAGACGCAACCAAAGAAGAAAATAGCAAAGAGAGCAAATCAGAGAGTAAAACTGAGTAGTTTTCTTTAAAAAAATTATCATCATTTTGATTAAGGATATAGATCCGAAAGGTCTTTCTGTGTTTTTCAGAAAGGCTTTTTTTATTTTTAGTGTAATATCAGAATACATTTTTTAAATTTGTAGTTCATTAATTTTATACAACATGTTACAGATAGCTTATATCAGAGAAAACAAAGAACAAGTCATCACTGCATTGGGCAAGCGAAACTTAGACGCTCGTGAGATGATTGAACGCACCTTGCAACTCGACGAAAACCGTCGCAAAACACAAGTTGAACTAGACAATATTTTGGCCGAATCGAATAAGCTATCGAAAGAAATTGGTGCTTTAATGAAAAGTGGCGAAAAAACAAAAGCCAACCTCATCAAAGAAAAAACTTCTCAGCTAAAAGAAAAAAGCAAAGAATTGTCTGAACAACTCAACGAGTTTACCGATAAATTGACTGAAGAGCTTTACCAGATTCCGAACACACCGGCAGACATCGTCAAAGCAGGAAAATCTGAAGAAGACAACGAAACCGTTTTTGAACACGGAGAGATTCCACAACTGGCAGATGGCGCATTGCCTCACTGGGAGCTAGCCAAAAAATACGACATCATCGATTTTGACCTTGGTGCAAAAATCACCGGAGCAGGTTTTCCTGTTTATAAAGGCAAAGGCGCGCGATTACAACGTGCTTTGATTGCTTATTTTTTAGACAAAAATACAGCAGCTGGTTATCAAGAGTTTCAGGTGCCACATTTGGTCAACGAAGCATCAGGCTACGGTACGGGGCAATTGCCTGACAAAGAAGGGCAAATGTACCATGTAACCGCTGACGATCTATATTTGATTCCGACTGCAGAGGTACCTGTGACCAATATGTTTAGAGATGTTATTTTAACAGAGAACGACTTACCCGTAACAGTTACTGGCTACACACCTTGTTTTAGACGCGAAGCGGGCTCTTACGGCGCTCACGTGCGCGGACTCAATCGTTTGCATCAGTTTGACAAAGTAGAGATTGTACGCATCGAGCATCCAGACAACTCTTACCAAGCCTTAGATGGTATGGTAGAGCACGTAAAAAGCATCCTCAACGAGCTGCAATTGCCTTACCGTATTTTGCGTTTGTGTGGCGGAGACACTGGGTTTACCTCTGCCCTTACCTATGATTTTGAAGTGTTTTCGACCGCTCAAGATCGTTGGTTAGAAATATCGTCAGTCTCTAATTTTGAAACCTACCAAGCCAATCGTTTAAAATTGCGTTTCAGAAATCAAGAAGGCAAAACACAATTGGCGCATACACTCAACGGTAGTTCATTGGCTTTGCCGCGTGTATTGGCAGGTATTTTAGAAAATTATCAAACGTCAGACGGAATCGTTATTCCTGAGGCATTGAGACCTTACACAGGTTTTGACATCATTGACTAAGAACATATGAATCAACAAGGCGAAAAGTTATGCTAAATTTTTCGCTTTGTTAACATGCTAATTCATTAGAAAACAAAATATTATGTACATTTACAACGTAACACTAAACATAGACGAAAGCATACATGAGCAGTGGCTAGATTGGATGAAAAACAAACACATCAAAGAAGTTTTGGCTACCAAAAAATTTACTTCTGCGCGCTTGGTCAAAGTGTTGGTAGAAGAGCAAATGGGCGGCCTCACTTACTCTGTGCAATATTTTGCGCCTAGCAAAACGCACTTAGATGAATATTATCAGCAACACGCCGACTTGCTTAGACAAGAAGGGCTGAAGCTATTTGGTGACAAGATGCTTGCTTTTCGTACAGAATTAGAAATCATCAGCGAACATTAATTATGGATAAAGTACGTGCCAAAAAACACCTCGGTCAGCATTTTTTGAACGATGAAAACATTGCGCAAAAAATTGCAGATAGTCTTCAGTACGAAGGCTACCAAAAAGTATTAGAAATTGGCCCGGGAATGGGCGTACTGACCAAGTATCTCTTGAAAAAACCTACCGAGACTTTTGTGGTAGAAATAGACAGCGAATCGGTACAATATTTAGAGAAAAATTATCCTCAATTGCACGAGCATATTATTGAAGAAGATTTTTTGAAATACAACTTTCAGAAGATATTTGGCGATGAAGAATTTGCCATTATCGGAAATTTTCCGTATAATATCTCGTCTCAGATTGTTTTCAAAGCTTTGGCGATGAGAGAGCAAATAGTTGAATTTTCTGGTATGTTTCAGAAAGAAGTTGCCGAGCGTATTTGCGAAAAAGCTGGCAGTAAAACCTACGGAATTTTGTCTGTTTTGTGTCAGGCCTTTTATGATGTTGAGTATCTTTTTACCGTTTCTGAACAGGTTTTTACACCTCCTCCCAAAGTAAAGTCGGGAGTAATGCGAATGGTACGAAAAGAAAACTATCAATTGCCATGCAACGAAAAACTATTTTTTAGCGTGGTCAAATCGGCCTTTAATCAAAGGCGAAAAACACTGAGAAATAGCCTTAAAAGTTTTTTATCTGATCAAATAAAGTCTGACAGTTTATTTGACAAAAGACCAGAACAACTGGCCGTAAATGAATTTATTACTATTACCCAAAAAATAGAAGAACATGGAGTTTTCCATCAATAAAGACTATATCCAACATATCGAATCGCTTATCGAAGAAAAAAATGTGAGCGAATTGATGCAACTGCTCGATGATGTGCATTGGGCGGATATAGCTGAATTGATGAATGAACTTAAATCTCAGGACGCGAGTTATTTGTTTAAACAATTTGACTCTGAAGTGAGTTCAGAGATATTGTTAGAGCTCGATGATGAGGTACGTGAAGAGATTCTGAAAAACCTATCGGCCAAAGAGATTGCCGAAGAGCTAGACGAACTAGATACCGATGATGCTGCAGATATTATTGGCGAACTCGACGAAGATGTTAAAGACAATGTAATTGCTGAGCTCGAAGACTTCGAACATGCCAAAGACATTGTAGAATTACTTCGCTATGACGAAGATACTGCAGGTGGTTTGATGGCGAAAGAATATATACAGGCTAATGAAAATTGGAATGTATTGACTTGTATTCAAGAAATCAGAAAACAAGCCGAAAATGTATCTCGTGTACACTCTATTTATGTGGTAGATGACGAAGACCGCCTCAAAGGTAGGCTGTCATTAAAAGACCTGATCACCTCATCTACTACTACACAAATCAAAGATATTTATATCCCAAAAGTAGATTTTGTAAAAGTTGAAGACGAAGCGATTGATGTAGCCTACGTGATGCAAAAATATGACCTTGAGGCCATACCAGTAGTTGACGAAACTGGTCGTTTGGTAGGCCGTATCACCATTGATGATATTGTAGATGTTATTCGTGAAGAGGCCGACAAAGATTACCAGATGGCAGCGGGTATCTCGCAAGATGTAGAAGCCGATGACAGCATCTGGGATCTCACCAAAGCTCGCCTACCTTGGTTGTTATTAGCGTTGCTAGGTAGTTTTATTGCAGTAAACGTGTCGAGTAGTTTTGGTGATGCAATCACACGGTTTCCGGTATTATTCTTTTTCACTCCACTAATTGCAGCGATGGCGGGGAATGTTGGGGTACAATCGTCGGCTATTATTGTACAAGGTCTGGCCAATAACTCATTGAGCGGATCTACTTGGAGACGATTAGGAAAAGAAATTTTGCTTAGTGTTTTCAACAGTACATCTCTGGCAATTTTATTACTTTTTGCTACACATTTTATCCTCAAAACGCCTTACGATGTTTCTATCACCGTTGCGTTGTCATTGGTCACTGTTATGGTATTGGCGAGCGTTATCGGCACACTTATCCCCATATTACTAGACAAATATGGTGTTGACCCCGCATTGGCAACAGGGCCGTTTATTACTACTTCTAACGATATTTTCGGGATTTTAATTTATTTCACATTAGCCCAGCTGATATTAGGTTTTTAAAACAACCTATGACATCCTACGTTTTTCTTAAATATATTTTATATATTAGCATATAATTAACAAAACTACTGTAATTATGAAATGGTATATCAAAGCAATTGAACTTTGCACTAATTTTGAAGGCAGAGCACATCGAGAAGAATATTGGATGTTTGTCTTGTTTAATGTAATTTTTGGGGTGGGATTGACGGTTATAGACAACATCTTTGGACTAAAAGTTGACCAATTCGGGATATTATCAACCATTTACTCTATACTTATTTTTGTACCAGCACTTGCCGCAGCAGTGAGAAGATTACACGACACAGGCAAAAGCGGTTGGTGGGTTTTGCTTGTATTTGTGCCAATACTTGGCGCGATATGGTTAATCATTTTGCTTGCTACTGAGGGCGAACACCGTAAAAACGATTATGGTGAAAACCCAAAAATAGCGTTGAACTAAAACCAAAAACCTACTGAAAACCAAGTGTATTGATTTTTTGTTTCGGGCGACCAACTGTGTTTGATTTGTATTGGCCCAATGATAGATTGATAACCATATCCGACGGCATAACCGCTATAAGCTGGCTTGTCTATCCAGTCAGAATATTCAAAAATACCATCGCCAATTTGAGCATAATTACCAGAAAAATTGACATGGTGTTTTTTGAACACTTCATAATTGAGCCTAAAAGAGCCTTTGATGTAAGAATCGCTAAACAAATTGAGAAAATCGTAACCGTAAAAAGGTTCAAAGTTATACATAGACTCAAAACCATAACCTCCCAAAAAATAATTGAGAAAATCGGGTACTTTTGCCCCAATTGTAATTCCCACATCTCCGTTTAACTCAACACTCAACCGATCAAAAAAAGTTTTTGTAGTGCCCAAATGAGCCGTTATTTGAGAAAAACTGGTAAAATTATTGTTGTAATCTGACGAGTGAAAATAATTTTTGTATTCTGCTGTAAAATTCACCCCTTTGGTCGAAAAATATTTGTCATCATAAGTATCAAATGTAATGTTTCCGAAGGCAGAAAAATAGTTACTCTTGTCTAACCATTGTCCATCTAATCGAACATTTTTTAGGTCCACCTGATTAAACTTGTGTTCTAACCCCAAACCTATCCGGAAACTCTCGCGATAATACGTTTGAAAATACACTCGATTGGTCAGATCAAGGTAATTTACCGAAAAAGCATTCATGAGTGGATATTCTTCAAAAATATAGTCATTAAATTCGATAGTTTTGTCTAAAGTAGTTAGTTTTGACTGCAAACCTACACTCCACAAATAGCCGTTATCTACATAATAATTGAAAAAATAACGAAAGTTATCTCCAAAAACAGCGTCTAGTGAAGCCACATCGTTTTTGGTCAATAATTTTTTTTGGGTAAGGTTTACCAAAGCAGCACTTTTGTACAAACCGTCATAGTGAATAGCAAATTTAGCAAAGCGCTTAATAGGGTTTTCTTTGAGTTTGATATACAAATTATCACAATTATCGTACAAAGAATCTGAAGCAAATTCGTAAGATATTGCACTAAAGTTTTGCGTTGCATTAAGGTTATTGATTCCACTGACGAGTTTGCTAAAAGATGTTTGCTGATATGGTCTAAGCTTGATTTTTCCGTAAATATAATTACGGGTATAATTTTCTATACCGTCGATATGGATTTCGTTTACATCCACAAAATCATCACTTTTCTCGACAAAATGTGGCGGATTATTCACATATTTTTCTTGTCCTAATTGTCGAAAATCATCTGTAAAATTTTGCGCAGCATCTATCCCTCTTTCGATAATCTCTGCGCCGCTATCAAATGACACCACAGAAAAACCTTTGATATCTGGTTGAATATAAATATCGGTTTCATCTGCCTTTTTGGGCATTTCTGACACCATAATGTAGTTAGAAATCTGGAAGAGAATATCAGGCATCCCTTTGATGTCTTTTAGGTCTTTGAGTCCTTCTTGCACATCGACACCTATCACTATATCAGCCCCCATTTGCCGTGCCAACTCTATTGGGTAATTATCTACTATCCCGCCATCTATCAAGGTTTTACCGTCAATTTCTACTGGACTATACAACGACGGAAAAGCGCCACTAGCTAAGATACTTTGTGTGAGGTTTCCTTTTTGTAACACCACCCCCTCACCTGTTGCCAAATCGGTCGCTATACAAGCAAACGGTATTGGCAGCTGACTAAAATCGCGTTCGTATCGCACATGTGCCAACAGCCGAGAGAGCAAGTTATTATTGTACATTCCTTTTGACAGCGCCTTAGGCATTTTTATTTTGAAATCTTCAAAAGGCAATTGCAAAGCATACACCTCATCGTTGCGTTTTTCATAAAATGATTTGGATATACGCGGTACATAATCTTGCACCAATGCCTCTGTATTGACTTCTCTAAAAATGGAATCTAACTCTGTAGCCGTATAACCCGAGGCGTATAATCCACCAATGATTGCCCCCATACTTGTACCGGTGATATAATCTACTTTTACTCCGTTTTCTTCCAAAACCTTGAGCACACCTATGTGAGCCAAACCTTTAGCCCCGCCACCACTGAGCACCAAACCCACTTTTGGCCGTTGTTTTTCTTGCGCATGAGCAACAGCACAAAAGAGTATCAGTAGTAACGTAAATAGTTTTTTCATATCGAGTCTTGATTGAGGTATGACAATATTTTGGCAGCCTTGTCTTTGCCCACTATCTGAGCAACGTCTTCTAATGGCGTATCTTTTAATCGTTTGACCGACTTGAATTTGGCCAATAATTTATCTCTTGTTTTTTCGCCCACTCCTGGCACTTCATCCAAAACAGAATGTACTGCTTTTTTACTACGGGTATTGCGGTGAAAAGTGATGCCAAACCTGTGCGCTTCGTTACGGGCATTCTGAATCACTTTGAGCGTTTCAGATTTTTTGTCTAAATACAAAGGCGCCGTATCTCCCGGAAAATATATTTCTTCTAATCGCTTAGCAATCCCTAAGATAGCAATTTTTCCGCGCAATCCAAGCGCATCAATACTTTTTAACGCCGATGACAATTGCCCTTTACCTCCGTCAATCACAATCAATTGCGGCAGTGGTTTTTCTTCATCTAGCAACCGTTTATAACGTCTATACACCACTTCTTCCATCGATGCAAAATCGTCTGGCCCTTCAACCGTTTTGATGTGATAATGACGATAATCTTTTTTGCTTGGCTTGCCATTTTTAAAAACTACGCAGGCCGCCACAGGGTTTGTCCCTTGGATGTTAGAATTATCAAAACACTCTATATGACGTGGCTCTGCAGGCAAACGCAAATCTTTTTTCATTTGTTGCATGATGCGCGTAATGTGTTGGTCGGGGTCGGTAAATTTTTCTTGTTTGATTTGGTTGAGACGATAATACTTTGCATTGCGTTCAGACAAATCTAACAAGCGTTTTTTATCGCCCAACTGTGGTACTGTACAACTAATTTTATCGCCCAAATCTAGAACAAATGGCACAATCAGCTCTTTGGCTTGTAGCTGAAAACGCTCGCGCAATTCTACCACCGCCAAGGTCAACAAATCTTGATCAGATTCGTCCATTTTTTTCTTTAATTCTAAAGTATGCGAACGAATAATTGCCCCGTTGATAATTTGCAAAAAGTTGACATACGCCATCGCCTGGTCTGAGATAATCGAAAAAACATCTACATTTGATATTTTGGTATTCACCACTGTCGATTTAGCTTGATAATTCTCTAGTGATTCTAGTTTTTCTTTGATTTCTTGCGCTTCTTCAAACTGCAAATTGGCAGCCAACTCTTGCATTTGCTCCCGAAAATCTTTCAAGTTTTCTTTAAAATTACCTTTGAGGATATTTCTTACCGCCTCAATTTTTGCTTGATAATGCTCAGGCGTTTCTAACCCTTCACAAGGCCCTTCACAATTTTTGATATGATACTCCAAACACACTTTATAATCTTTGGAAGTGATGGCTGAATGGCTAAGGTCATACTTACAAGTGCGCAATTTATACAATCCTTTAATGAGGTCTAGCAAAGTGTAAACAGTTTTGATATTGGTGTACGGGCCAAAATATTCAGACCCATCTTTGATCACTCGTCGAGTAGAAAACACTCTCGGAAAAGCTTCTTTTTTAATACAAATCCACGGGTAAGACTTGTCGTCTTTCAGCAACACATTGTATCGGGGCTGCAATCGTTTGATCAAGTTGTTTTCGAGCAACAAAGCATCGGTCTCTGTCTCTACCACCGTGTGTTCTATAAAAGCAATTTTGCGCACCAAAAGCCGAGTTTTGGCATGGTCATGTTGTTTTACAAAATACGATTTTACCCTTTTACTCAAATCTTTGGCTTTGCCTACATAAAGTAGTTTTCGGTTTTTATCAAAATACTGATAAACACCTGGCAGATGTGGGATGGCTTGTATTTGGATGGCGAGTTCGGGCTTGATATCCATGATAATTGGCAAGTTTATCTAAAGCGTAAAGGTACAACATCTACAAAAAAACTTTATGCTTTCGCCGTATAATTTCTAATTTATTGAGTGAGGATATTTATAGTGATTTTATGAATCGGTTTGGCGAAAAATTTTAACTTTGTAAAAAACATCAATTCATGATTACTTTAGACCCTAAAAAACTATCGCCGGTAGAGACACAAGCCTATTTGCAAGGCGCCGTTGGTCCTAGACCGATAGCTTTTGCAAGTACTATTGACGCTGACGGAAACGCTAATTTATCACCTTTTAGCTTTTTTAATTTGTTTAGCTCAAATCCGCCGATAATGATTTTTTCGCCCGCCAGAAGAGTGAGAAACAACACCATAAAGCATACCTTAATCAACGCTCAAGACACAAAAGAAGTAGTGATTAATGTAGTCAATTACGACTTGGTACAACAAACCTCATTATCTTCTACAGAATATGCTGACGGCGTAGACGAATTTGTCAAAGCTGGTCTTACCAAAGTAAAATCTGAAGTGGTAAAACCTTTTCGCGTAGCAGAAAGCCCTGTACAGTTTGAGTGTAAAGTCAATGATATTGTCGCACTTGGTAGCGAAGGTGGTGCCGGAAACTTGGTGATTTGCGAAGTTGTACGCATACATATCAGCGAAGATATTTTGGACGATAATGGAAAGATAGATCAGCACAAAATCGATTTGGTAGCGCGAATGGGCGGCAATTGGTACTCAAGAGCAAACCAAGGGATGTTTGAAGTAGAAAAACCTCTGAGTACACTCGGCATTGGTGTAGATAATATCCCTGATTTTATCAGAAAAAAAACTATCTTTGCAGGCAATGATTTTGGTATTCTTGGCAACGTAGAAAACTTGCCTACAACAAACGAAATAGAAGAGTTTTTGTCTAAAAATCCGGAAATTGCAGAAAACATTAAACAAAAAAACACAGAAAAACTAGATCAAACCGCCAAAAAACTTTTAGCACAAAACCTAGTGTTAGATGCATGGAAAGTATTATTGGCACAATAATAAAATTATAGATTATGGAAGTAACAGGACACATCAAAGTGATTGGCCAAAACCAAGAAATTAATCCAACTTTTAGAAAAAGAGAATTGGTAATTACCACCGACGAGCAATATCCACAAACATTACTTATCGAGTTTGTACAAGACAAAACCGATTTGCTCAACAACTACCAAGTAGGACAACAAGTGCGTGTAAATATCAATTTGCGTGGTCGCGAATGGGTAAACCCAGAAGGACAAACAAAATACTTTAACTCTATCCAAGGTTGGAGAATCGAGCCTTTCCAAGTACAACCACCACAGCCACAGCAAGGCTATGGCGGCGGATATCCTCCACAAGGGCAACCTCAAAACAATCAGCCATATGGTGGTGGACAACAGCCTCAACAAAACAACCAACCCAACATGAACAACCCGTTTCCGCCTGCAAGCAATAGCGGCAACGATGAAGAACCAGACGATTTACCGTTCTAAGCAATGACTAGTCCTAAAAAGTCGATACAGATTTATTAGACAAAAATAATTAATTAAACACTTGCAAAAACGTTTTTGCAAGTGTTTTTTGATTTATAAGTTTTCATTTTC
>JBFHGP010000008.1:0-37035 GCA_041583035.1 Flavobacterium sp. | reverse complement strand
TTTGGACAAAAAAGATTTTCGCAATTTTGGATTAGACCGCATTAGCAACTTTAGGGTAAGTAATCAAAAACATACTTCGCCCAAAATAAAGGTTGAAGAATACTATCAGCACACTTTTGGTATTGAGCGTTACAACGACCCTGTAAAAATTGTACTGGAATTTGATAACGACCAAAAGGAATACGTGAAATCACTGCCTTTTCATTCGTCGCAGAAAATTACCAAAGAAAACAAGCACACCTTTGTTTTAGAATTGTTTATGCATCCAACCAATGATTTTATTATGGAAATTATGCGGCACGGTGCTATTTGCGAAGTAAAAGAACCTTTGGAATTACGAGAAGATGTACACAAACGTTTGATAGAAGCTTTAGGGAAATATCAGAAATAATTTTGCTCCTGCAAGATTTCTAAAATCTTGTAGGTGTTATTAAAATTATTCAATTTTTTGAATTCTAAGTCCAACAAATAAGTGCAAATTAAATTATCTTTAGGAAATTATAAATTGAAATTGTAGAAATATTAAAACAATATGGATAAACTTAATAAATTATTTGAAGACATCAGTAAAATAAAAACTAAATACGATAAAGAAAGAGAAAAAAACAGGTTTAATATATTTACTGCGATGTACAGAACGAATGAAGAGGTAAAATTACATTCTCGAGTTATTTCTTATTTGCTGTGTTCAAAGTCGGGACACGGAATGGAAAATATATTTTTTAAATTATTTCTTACTGTCGTTCTAAAATTAAATGAAAATGAGGTTGATGTAAATAATTACGAAGTAAAGCCTAACGAAATAGATAAAAGAGAGTACAAAAATATTGACATTTTAATTACTGATAAAAAACGAGCTGTCATTGTTGAAAATAAAATAGATGCTGGTGATAGCAACGACCCGGATGCCAAGCCAGGGTACAAAGGACAATTAGATAGATACTATAACACAATAAAAACAGGTGTTGACAAAAATGACAAGGAAGATTTTACTTACCAGCGCAACTCTGTTTATGTTTACTATCTAAGCAAAGGCAATCCTCCGTTAAAAGAAAGTATTGAGGAAATTTTAAAAAATAATCCTGATTGGAAAGGAGTTGTTTCTTATGGAAGTGAAATTGGGGAGTGGCTTGACAAGTGTATCAACGAAATCCCTTCAGAAAAATCATCGGTTAAAGAGTTTGTTCAACATTATTTAAACCTTATAAACAAAATGACACATAATGATATTAACAAGGAAGAAAGATTAAATTTAAAACAAAGAGTAGCTGAAAATTGGGAAAGCACAAAATATCTTATTGACCATTTCAAACACGTAAAGTGGCATACAGTTCACGAATTTTGGATTGAATTAGAAAAAAAAATTAAAGAGCATTATAACTCTGTTAAATTGTTTCCTGATAATTTCGATAGTACAATTACACAGATTACACATCAAAGTAAAAATGAAAATCACGGAATTACATTTGAAATAAAAAATGGTATGACGGCTTATATTTCAGGTGCAGGGAAGTTGTCTTGGGGAGTATTAGAAGGTTCTTCAAAGAAGTGGGCTGATTTCAAACAAGAAATGATTGAAAATATCATTTTTTCAGATTTTTCAACGGAAAAAACCTATCGTTTAATTGACAAAAAGAATATGGAAGATGCTGTTAAAACAATTATTGAAGAGATCAAAGAAGAACAAATAAATAATTTTAAAAATCTTTCTTCTTAAATAAATCAAAATATGAACACTTTTGCCGCTTTAGACTTTGAAACCGCCAACTATGTATTTAACAAATGGTTATTTAATGAATCAGAATTATAAAACATTATAAATATGGATATTAAACAAATAGAAAATTTATTAGAAAAAGGAAGAAATTAGAAAGAAAAAATATGATGATTTAACCGAATATACTGGTGAAAACTTTAACGTTTTCAATATTTTAGAAAAAAGTCTAATACAAATATAATTATTATCATGAAGTATCTTCATAAACTTTTCAAAAAGCACAAAGACCCGGATAGTCTTTTGCAAATTAAGGGAGCTTTGTTTGGAGCTTTGGTAGCTGATGCATTAGGCGTTCCCTTTGAGTTTAATTCAAGAGAAAAATTAAGTCAAAACCCTGTAACTGATATGGAAGGTTATGGTACTTATGATTTACCACCAGGTACTTGGTCTGACGATGGTTCTCTGACATTATGTTTAGCAGAGGCTTTGACCAAAGACTTTAATTTGCAAAATGTAGGTGATAATTTCGTGAAATGGTTTTATGAAAATTATTGGACAGCAAGAGGAGAAGTTTTTGACATTGGTGTCGCAACAAGAGAAGCTATTGAACGCCTTAATAATGGAAAACGGGTTGATTTAGCAGGAAACATTGAAGAGTCGTCCAACGGAAACGGCTCGCTAATGAGGATTTTGCCGCTACTCTTTCTAATAAATAACAAAAGCATTGAAGATAGATACCAGATAACAAAACAAGTTTCTTCTATAACTCATGGACATATTCGCTCCGTTATTTCTTGCTTTTATTACCTTGAATTTGCCAAACAGATTATCGAAAAAAAAGATAAATTTCATATTTACAGAAATTTAAAAACAGATGTTTCAACTTTTCTAAACTCACGCTGTATAAATCCTAACGAAATAGCTTTGTTTAACCGGTTATTCGTTGATAACATTTTTGATTATTCAGAATACGAAATAAAAAGTAGCGGATATGTACTTCATACCTTAGAGGCAAGCATTTGGTGTTTACTAAAAACCTCAAATTACAAAGACGCTGTACTAAAAGCAATAAATTTAGGTAGTGATACTGATACTACAGCTTGTGTAACAGGTGGTTTAGCAGGCTTATATTATGGATTTGAGACTATTCCTGCTCAATGGGTCAATCAAATTGCAAGAAAAGATGCAATTGAAAATTTAGCGATGAGAATGAATACAAAGCTTTTTAATATAGAAAGAAAATAGAATTAATTAAAATCTTAGAATGAACACCTTTGCAGCCTTAGACTTTGAAACCGCCAACCAGCACCGTAGTAGCGTGTGTAGCATAGGTTTGGTATTTGTAGAAAACGGAATCGTGGTAGATAAATATTACGAACTCATAAAACCAGTGCCTAATTTTTACAGTTATTGGAACACCCAAGTACACGGATTGGTTGCAGGCGATACCGACTATGCAGCCGAATTCCCGGAACTGTGGCTCGATTTATCAAAACGACTTAAAAATATGCCGTTGGTAGCACATAACAGTATGTTTGATGAAGGTTGTTTAAAAGCTGTTTTACAAACTTATCATTTGCCCATACATCAGAATAAGTTTTTTTGTACTTACAGAGCGGCAAAAAGTATGTTTCCAAATTTACCCAACCACAAACTGCCCACCGTTTCACAGTATTTAGGTTTTAATTTAGATAGCCACCACAACGCTTTAGCCGATGCCGAAGCTTGTGCACATATTGCTTTAAGGGTGTTTTGAAGAATAGGGATAATAAGATATTGTTCATAACAAAAAAACCGCCAATTGGCGGTTTTGATTATCTAAGGCTATAAGCTTTTTGTTGATCTTCTGGTAGTTGAGCAAAGCGCTCCTGACATTCTTTGATCATCTCGAGGGCTGCTTTTTTGTCGCCAAAACCATTGGTCTCTACTTTTTTGTTTTCGAGGTCTTTGTATACTTTAAAAAAGTGTTCGATCTCTTTCAACAAGTGGTTGTTGATATCGTCGAGGTCATTGAGCTCGCTCATCAACGGGTCGCCTGTTGGTACACAAATAATTTTTTCGTCTTTACCTTTGTCGTCAGACATATAAAATACACCAATCGGTTTTACTTCTACTACCAATCCTGGGATAGTAGGCTCGGTTGCCAAAAGTAAAACGTCTAATGGATCGTTATCTAATGCATAAGTTTGTGGGATGAATCCGTAGTCTGCTGGATATTTCATTGAAGAAAATAACAAGCGATCGAATCGCATCAATTTTGAATCAAAATCAAACTCGTATTTGTTTCTGCTCCCGGCAGGAATCTCGATGAAAACATCGAAAGTACTTGTATCTGTCATAATACTTTAAATTTAACAAATCTTAAAAAATCTCGACAAAGGTAATCAATTTTGTTTTAACGTATCTTTAAATTCTTAAAAATGGAAGCCCATACTCATGTTTATACTGAATTTTCTTGCGTTTGGATGAATATAATTGCCTCGCCAGTTGAGATCCAGTCGGATGAGTTTAAAAATATTACCTACGCCTACATAATATTCGTAATAAATTTTTTCGTTTGGCGCGTAATAAGGGATGTTTGAGGCACTCAGAGCAATGTTTTCGCTCGAAATGTTTCCGTAAGCAGCTTTAAAACCTACAAATTCTCTCAAATTCAGGTCTCTGATAAAAGGTATGCGCGAAAACAAACGTCCGTCAAAAGCATGTTCTAGCTTGAGTGTCGCATATTCGTCTGTAATAAATTCGTAATAATCGAGTAGGTTAAAACCGTTTGACGCGGCAAAATACGATTGATTGCCCGGAATAACGCTTAGCAATGACAAAGGTACTTCGCCTTCTATTTTACCTAATTCTACCGTAGGTGTAAACCATCCAAAACCGCCAACAAGTATCGGGTGCCTGTACAATAGTTGCATTTTTTTGTAATCAAAATCACTATCAAACATACCTTTTACACCCAAAGTATAGTTGACGTAGAGTCTCGGAAAACGCTCATCTACCAACGTTCTTTCTACACCATAACCAATAGTTTTTTGCCCTGGAGTATAATCGATGGCTACGTTGATGTCTGATTGTGTGAGCTCACTTTTGATTTCTTGTCGAGTCAAATCAGTATAAAAATCGATGTTGAAAGAAGGTGAAGCCGAACTTAGTTTTTTACGTGAAAAAGTGGTCGAAAACTTCAGGTTTTTGACAGGTTCTATTTCTACGCCAAACATCGTGAGGTTTATTTTACTCAGTTTTGAGTTGTCGCCATTCATCAGTAGCGAGTTTGACGCCATACTTCGTCCGAGTACATCGGTGATGGGAGATAGGCTAGAGGCTGTTTGCTCAACGTCTCTACGAGTACCGGCCGAGACAATCAAGCGATTGCGGGTATTGAGCATGATTTTTCCTAACAAGCCGTATTTGAAAGCCTCATCTTTGAACCCGTAGGCGCCAAAACCTTCGATACGCCATTTGTCATTTTGCCCAAAATAGGTGCGACCGCCAGCTCTCACACGTAGTCCTTCGATGTCGTTATAGCCAAAAGTTGAAAAAATAGGCCCATAATCAAAGTTGTTCATCTGTAAATATCCGCTGCTTAGCGTAGCGACAAGATTGGTGTAAGACCTAAACTTTTGATTGGTTTGCAGCTCGTCTAGCATCTCATAAATCCCCATTTCTTTTTCGCTCAGGGGTTCAAAGCGGTAGGTTTCCCAAAACTCGTCAGAACGGGTGAGAATGGCTTCGTTGTATGAGTTGAGCTGACTTCGGTAAAATTCGTCTGGTCGCTTGATGTCAAATTGATAATTATTAAAAATCGTTGTTCGCTTACCATAAATACCTTTGGCTTTTTCTTTTTTTCGCAAAGCAAAATCGGCATCAAAAACATCTTTAGTGAGTAGCAAAGTGTTTTCGTTGAGGCTGCTGTATTCTTGTTCGAGATAAATGCCTCTTATCCAATTGACGTTCATGTCTTCGCTCGAAGTCATGTGTATTTTTTTAATCGCCCAAGTGCTCTCGTCTACCCAAAAAGTTCCTTTAAAGGTGAGCTCTCCTTTTCGCCTCGGATAATAAACGATTTCAAAACAGTCTTTTTGGTCAATTTTTACTGTATCAGCAAGAATATAATTGTAAACATTGATGCCAGTGGTTGATATTGGGCTCACAAAATCTTTGTCAAATATTTTGATGTAATTGTCATAAATATCATACTCGGCATATAAATCATTGAGCAAAGCATTGATGTGTTGATTGGTGCTAAAACCTGAATTTTTGTTGGCTTTGAGCAATTCTTTTTTTTGCGTAGTGGTGTTGTCGCCGTAAACTTCTACTATCTTTTCGTTGATAAAAATGGGTAGATTATCTTTGCCCAAATTTGAGGTAGTGTCTATGTAATCAAAAACAAATTCCATACCTTTAAACAATTTACTTTTAATCAAAGTACTATCGGCGGGATTGATGGCAAATTCTATTTTTTCGTATTTTTCAAACTGATATTGGTCATATCGTCTTACGCCATTTTGTTTTTTATTGGCCCATATTTTTCGCAATATATCCAAGGCGGGGTTATCTTTTTTGGATGTTTTTCCGGTGTACACCGTGATTTCTTTGAGCACATTATCGGCCAATAATTGGATGTTTAGTCCATGATTTTCTTTCTTTTTGAGGGGCAATTTATAATTTTCGAATCCTACATAAGAGACTATCAGGGTGTCTTTGGTTTGCTTAGATTGATAATAAAATTTTCCGTTTTCGTCTGTTTCTGTTCCCTCGGTATAGTCTTCAAAATAGACATCTGCAAAGTTAATCGGGTTGCCCGAATCGTCTGTAACTCTACCGCTTACAGTGGTTTGTGCATAACTTGTTGTGGTGAGTAAGTATGCGATGATAATGTATTTCCAATTTTTCATAGTAATAAAAAAAAACTCCAACACATAACGGTTGGAGTTTCAAAGATACTGAAGATATTTTATTTGTAGGCTACTTTTTTTACCGCTTTGATAACATCGTTTGCATTGGGTAACCATTCTTTGAGTAATGCTGGTGAATATGGCGCAGGTGTATCGGCCGTTGTAATTCGCTGGATAGGTGCATCCAAATAGTCAAAAGCTCGTTCCTGAATCATATATGTAATCTCTGAAGCCACAGAGCCAAAAGGCCAAGCTTCTTCCAAGATCACCAAACGATTGGTCTTTTGTACCGATTGTATAATCGCATCATAGTCCATCGGACGGATAGTACGGATGTCAATAATCTCGCACGAAATATTTTCTTTGGCCAATTCGTCAGCGGCAAGGTAAGCCTCTTTAATGATTTTTCCGAAAGAGACGATAGTCACATCAGTGCCTGCTCTTTTGATATCGGCAACCCCCAACGGGATAGTGTATTCTTCTTCTGGTACTTCGCCTTTGTCGCCATACATTTGCTCAGACTCCATAAAAATAACAGGGTCGTTGTCACGGATGGCAGATTTTAGCAATCCTTTGGCGTCGTATGGGTTGGATGGTACCACTACTTTTAGCCCTGGTGTATTGGCATACCAATTTTCGAAAGCTTGTGAGTGCGTTGCTGCCAATTGTCCTGCAGAGGCAGTTGGTCCACGAAAAACAATCGGGATGTTAAATTGTCCGCCCGACATTTGTTTCATTTTGGCTGCATTGTTAATGATTTGGTCTATACCTACCAACGAAAAGTTGAAAGTCATAAACTCTACAATCGGTCTTAGGCCGTTCATCGCCGAACCTACACCAATGCCTGCAAAACCAAGCTCTGCAATAGGAGTGTCAATGACGCGTTTGGCGCCAAATTCATCAAGCATACCTTTACTGGCTTTGTAAGCGCCGTTGTATTCGGCCACTTCTTCGCCCATTAAATATATGTTTTCGTCGCGACGCATTTCTTCGCTCATCGCCTCGCAAATAGCTTCTCTAAACTGTATTGTTCTCATAGTCTAAAAATGATAGGTGTACAAAATTATAAAAATATTAGTTTACCGCCCTTGTTTTGTAGATAAAAAACCTCAGAATTTATTCTATGCCAATATCTACGCGGCTTTGATAGATGTTTTCGTGCCAGTGTTTCGTACCGATTTCAAGAAAAAATCCAACTTTAGCAAAAAAATCAATACCTTATCCCAACCTTTTGACGATTTGGCTACTCTTATATATAAAGCCCCTTTTTATGATGGACGAAAATTTAATTAATCAATGCCGCAAAATGAATCGTGCTGCGCAAAAAAAGATGTACGATTTATTGTCGCCTCGGTTGTACCTGGTTTGCAGACGTTACCTCAAACAAGACGCCGAGATCGAAGATGCCTTGGCAGACGCCTTTTATACCATTTTTACCAAATTGGATCAGTTAAAAGATGATGCTGCTTTTGAAGCTTGGGCCAAGCGAATAGTTATCAATCAATGTTTGTTGATTATTCGACGAAAACCCGAACAACAAATTTATGTTGATGAGACCCACGATTTTTTGGTTGCACAACCAAGCGAATCTACTTTGGAAGAACAAGATGTGCTCAAACTTTTGGAGCATTTGCCCAACGGAGCCAAAAATGTTTTTTGCTTGTTTGCGATCGAAGGATATTCGCATAGAGAGATAGCTCAGCAACTGGGCGTGACTGAGGGAACATCCAAATCGCAACTCAATGTTGCGCGGACGCAGCTCAAACAATTAATCGAATTGTATTACAATCAAATACCTACGAGTGATGAAAAATAATAATATAGATAAACATTTCCGAAAATTATCGGAGCAAGAACAACCAACGTCTTTTAAAAACAGCGAAAAGGTTTGGGATAAGATTGAACAAAAATTAGACCAGCAGCCTACCCGAAAAAAATTGACAGTTTGGAAATACGCAGGTATTGCTGCCGCAGCTTTACTTTTTGTGACGCTTGGTATAGGTTTGTGGTTTGATACTGGGTTGAGTAAGTCAAAAAACAAAGAGACTATTGATGTACTTGAAATAGTTGTGACTCCACCTATGGAGGAGTATGCGCTTGAACCAGAGATAGAGCCAGTGCTAGAGCTAGAAATGATTCAAGATGAAAAAATGCATGTGATTGAAGCTGAAGATATTTATGGTAATATATCTAATGATGATTTATCAGAAGACACAGAATCTTACGAAAATTTTGTTGAAAATCAATTTGAGAGCGCGGTTTCTAACCCAGTTTCTACATTTTCGATTGATGTTGATAACGCTTCTTATACCAATATCAGACGCTTTCTCAACAATGGGCAAGCCGTACCGAAAGATGCCGTGCGTATTGAAGAAATGATTAATTTTTTCAAATACGATTATGCTCAACCTACGGGTAAACATCCTTTCGCAATTCATACTGAGTATAGCGATGCACCGTGGAATAAAAAACATAAACTGTTGCGTATTGCGTTGAAAGGCAAAGAAATTCCGACTGATAAGTTACCAAAATCTAATTTCGTTTTTTTGGTAGATATTTCGGGCTCGATGAGTAATTACAACAAGTTGCCTTTGCTCAAATCGTCAATGAAAGTATTGCTTGATGAGTTGCGACCAGACGACAGAGTCTCTATCGTATATTATGCGAGTGGCGTAGGTGTTTTGCTCGAGCCTACGAGAGCAGCGAACAAACAAAAAATTATCCACGCCATAGACAATATGTCTGCAGGCGGTGGTACATCGGGCGAAGCAGGTTTGGAGTTGGCTTATAAAATGGCAGAAAAAAACTTTATCAAAAACGGAAATAACCGTATTATTTTGGCTACCGATGGCGATTTTAATATCGGTAAATCGACTGATGAAGATATGCAAAAACTGATTGAAGAAAAGCGTAAAACAGGGGTTTACCTCACGTGTTTAGGTTTTGGGATGGGCAATTACAAAGACAGTAAGCTCATGACTTTGTCAGAAAAAGGGAATGGTAACTATGCGTATATCGACAATATTCAAGAAGCCAACCGCTTTTTAGGCAAAGAGTTTAAAGGTAGCATGTTTGCTATTGCTAAGGATGTAAAAATCCAGATAGAGTTTAACCCAAAACATGTACAATCTTATCGTCTTATCGGTTACGAAAGCCGAAAATTGCGTAACGAAGATTTTACCAACGACGCCATCGATGCGGGCGAGCTAGGAAGTGGGCACACGGTTACAGCGCTTTATGAGGTGATTCCGGTAGGTGTAGAGAGTCGATTTTTTACACCATCAAGCGAGTTGAAATATAGCCAAAATATAGTCTCTGATATTTTCCATAACGAGTTGGCTACGGTAAAATTTAGGTATAAAAAACCCGGTCAAGAAAAAAGTATTGAGATGGTAGAAACGGTTAAAAACAAAAGGGTGGCGCTCAACCGTTCGAGCAAAGATTTTCGTTTTGCCACTGCAGTAGCTTGGTTTGGATTAAAACTCCGCGATTCACAGCTGATTACCGACAAAGAGAGTAAAAACATTGCAGATTTGGCCAAACAAGGTCTTCAAAATGATGACGATGGTTACAAAGCAGAGTTTATTCGCTTGGTAAAAAGTACGCGATAAATGTTTTGATAATTATTTACCTTCTAAGTTTCTTTTTTGGAGCTTAGAAGGTTTTTTATTTGCTAAAATTAGCATGAAATACCACGTTTTTTCCGTACAAAATCCGATATTTGTTAGAAATACTGATACGATGTCTACACAAATATTTTTGAATAATCTCGCCCGTCAAGTGATATCAGACAATGCTCCGTTGAGCGATGTGATGATTATTTTGCCGAGTAAAAGGGCAAAGGTTTTTTTGTTGAACGAAATAAAATCGTTGGTTGACGAACCTGTTTTTGCGCCCACTATTTGGAGTGTAGAAGAGTTTGTCGCCGAGATGTCGGGGATAGAAAAACTCGATGCAGTAGCGTTGTTGTTTGAGTTTTATGAGGTGTATGAAAAATCGACGCCCAATCATTTTCAAGACTTCGAAACTTTTAGCACTTGGGCCAAAATGTTGTTGACAGATTTTAATGAAATTGACCGATATTTGCTAGACCCCAAGCATGTTTTTTCTTACCTCAAAGATATCGAAGACCTCAAACATTGGGCTGTTGACGCAGAGCAACAAACCGATATGATTAAAAAATATTTGTATTTGTGGGAGCAAATGCCGGTGTATTACCAAGCGTTGCATCAACATTTTGAAGAAAATAATTTTGGTTATCAAGGATATATTTACCGCAAGTCGGTAGAAAATTTGTCAGATTTTGCTCAAAAATTCGTCAATAAAAGTTGGTATTTTGCAGGTTTTAATGCGCTTAATCAGGCCGAAGAACAAATATTTCAGTATTTTGCTGAGAATTTTCAAGCCAAAATTTTGTGGGACATCGATGCGCATTTTCTTAATGATTATAACCACGAAGCTGGCTATTTTGCTCGAAAAATAAAATCGAGTTGGAAATATTACCAAACACATCCATTTGAGCAAATTGTCAATGAATTTGGCCAAGCAAAACAAATCGAAATTATTGCTACGCCAAAATCTGTTGGACAAGCCAAAATTGCGGGTCACCTCGTAGAGCAACAAATTACTCAAGGTCAGTCACCTACCGATATGGCAGTGATTCTCAGTGAAGAAAAATTGCTTTTGCCGATGCTTTATGCCTTGCCTGATGATATTGGCGATATCAATATAACGATGGGCTATCAAAGCAGGTCTAATCCTGTGCAATTGCTTGTCAATACGCTTTTCAAACTGCAAGTTAGCGCTTATCGACGCAACCCAAAACAGTGGGTTTTTTATTATAAAGAATTGATAGATGTGTTAGAAAATCCGTTGTTGGCGATGTTGGTAGATGCGCAAGCGATTATCCGTAAAATCAAACAACACAATTATACTTATATCACTTATGATAGATTGATAGAATGGTTGCCTGCGCTCAAAAATATTATGGGTAAATGGAATAATTCGCCTTCAGAATCGGTACAAAATATTGTACAGTTGTTGTTGCAGCTACAAGAAAAATTGTCTGCCAAAAAAGACAGCGTGACTCTTACGTTTTTGTATAGCGTTTACCAGATTGTTAACCAATTGGCGTATTATATAGACAAATATCAAACCGTGCAAAATGTAGAACAGTTATATGATATTTATAAACAAGTCATCGATTGGGCTGAGGTTTCTTTTGAAGGCGAGCCATTGAGCGGGTTGCAAATAATGGGGGTTTTGGAGAGTCGTGTGCTCGATTTTGAAACTTTGATTATTACTTCGCTCAACGAAGGCGTTTTTCCGGCTGGTAAAGGCGACCAATCTTTTATTCCGTATGACGTGAAGTTAGAATTGGGTTTGCCAACTTATCGCGAAAAAGATGCTATTTACACGTATCACTTTTACCATGCGATACAACGGGCCAAAAAAATATTTTTGATTTACAACTCAGACGCTGATGGTTTTGATGCAGGTGAGCCTAGTCGTTTTGTGACACAATTGGCACTGGATACGCATCCCAATCATCAGGTGACGAAAAAACAGTATTTTGCCTATTTGCCTGATAAAGTAAAACATGATTTTGCTGTCTCAAAGTCAGATTTATTACAAACGCGTTTGCGAGATTTGGCCACTGATAAAGGTTTTTCTCCGTCGGCAATCACTAGCTATTTGCGCAATCCAAAAGATTTTTATTACCAATATGTGTTAGGAATCAAAACTACTGACGAGGTAGAGGAGAGTATTGCGCTAAACACTTTTGGGACGGTGGTGCATAATGTGTTGGAGAATTTGTACCAACCAAGTGTAGGAAAAGTATTGACGGTACAGATGCTCGAGCAAATGAAAAAAGATTTGTTGGTAGAAGTCGACAAACAATTTCATGAAGTTTATAGTCAAAATTTTATAAAAGAGGGTAAAAACCTGTTGGCTTTTGAAGTTATTGTGCAAAACCTCCAAAGTTATCTCGATAGCGAAATTAACAGTATAAAAGTAAAAGGAGACGAGGTGGTGGTGTTGGCTTTAGAAACCCGTTTAGAAACCGTGATAACTGACGATAGCTTGCCTTATCCAGTAAAAATAATTGGTTATGTAGACCGAGTTGAAAAAAGAAACGGACGCACCAGAATATTGGATTATAAAACAGGAAAAGTTGAGGCCAATGATGTAACGGTACAAGTAGGAGAGTTTGTAAGTGAAAAAAAATCGAAGGCGATGCAATTGTTGGCTTACGCATTGATGTATAGTAATGACGGACATTTAGAGCCAGTAGAGGTGGCTAATTATTCATTCAAAAACAAACAAGCAGGATATTTGCTGTTTACACTCAGAGAAGGTAAATCAAAAAGTCATTTAGTTAATGCCGAGGTGTTGGTACAATTTAAGAATGAGTTGGTCGGATTATTGGCAGAGATATTGGCAGAGGATACCGTTTTTGTAGAAACTTAGCGAAGTGGTCAAAAACAAAAAATCCTGATGTAAAAACATCAAGATTTTTCTGTACTCGAGGCGGGACTTGAACCCGCACGAACATTACTGTTCACTGGATTTTAAGTCCAGCGTGTCTACCAATTCCACCACTCGAGCGTAAATTAATTTTGAGCGAAAAACGGGGTTCGAACCCGCGACCTCCACCTTGGCAAGGTGGCGCTCTACCAGCTGAGCTATTTTCGCATTAAAAGTTGTTTTAGGACTTATTTTGTGAGTGCAAATATAGGGTGTTTATGCACACTGACAAACTTTTTTGCAATTATTTTTTTAATTTTTTTTATTGAGTTTGTCAGTGTGTAATGCTACTTGCTCAAAATTAGTTTCTTATAGGTCTGTTGAGTACTAAGTCTAAATATAAATTCACTTTATTTTTCAACTGCTTTCTGTGTACAATTTCGTCCAAAAAGCCATGTTCGAGCAAAAATTCAGATGTTTGGAAACCCTCTGGCAAGTCTTTTCCGGTCGTGTCTTTTACCACACGCGGGCCAGCAAAACCGATTAAAGCTCCAGGTTCAGCAATATTGATGTCGCCAAGCATAGCAAAAGATGCTGTGATGCCTCCAGTAGTTGGGTCGGTACAAAGCGAGATATAAGGTATTTTTGCTTCGTCTAATCGAGCTAGCTTGGCTGATGTTTTTGCCATTTGCATCAACGAGTAAGCAGCTTCCATCATTCTGGCTCCTCCAGATTTTGAAATCATCATAAACGGAATGTTGTTTTGGAGTGAGTGGTCTATTGCTTGTGCAATTTTTTCGCCCACTACAGCGCCCATCGATCCGCCAATAAAAGCAAAATCCATTGCTGCAACGACCAATTCTTTACCTTTAGATTTTCCTACAGCTACACGCACAGCGTCTTTTAGTTTGGTTTTTTTCTGTGCTTCTTTTAGGCGATCTGTGTATTTTTTGGTGTCCTCAAATTTTAATGGATCTTTCGATTCTATATTAGGAAACAGCTCTTTATACTTGTTATCGTCAAATAATATTTGAAAATATTCGCGACTACCTATTCTTACATGATAATCATCTTCAGGACTAACCCAGCAGTTTTGCTCAAGCTCTTCGGTGTCTATAACTTTGCCCGTTGGTGTTTTGTGCCACAATCCTTTTGGTGTGTCCTTTTTACTTTCGGTTGGGGTTGTAATCCCTTTGTCTTTACGTTTAAACCAAGCTAATCCCATAGTCGTATGTTGTTTTTATAATGTATTGATATTATTCAGATCTGCAAACGATGCTTCTAGTTTTTTGACAAATGATAGTTCTGCATCGCGTAGCCAAACTCTTGGGTCGTAATATTTTTTGTTTGGAATATCATCTCCGTCTGGATTGCCGATTTGCGTTTTGAGATAATCTATTTTATTGCTGATATAATCTCTTGCGCCGGCAGTAAAAGCGAATTGTAGGTCGGTATCGATATTCATTTTGATGACTCCATAAGAGATAGCTTCACGGATATCTTCTACAGATGAGCCAGACCCACCGTGGAAAACAAAATCTACAGGGTTTTTGGCGGTGTTAAATTTGTTTTCGATATATTTTTGAGAGTTGTCCAAAATTTTTGGTGTCAACTTTACATTTCCTGGTTTGTATACGCCGTGTACGTTACCAAAGGCTGCTGCTACAGTAAATCTATCAGATATTTTTTTTAACTCTTCATACGCATAAGCGACTTCTTCTGGCTGAGTATAGAGTTTTGACGAGTCGACATCTGTATTGTCAACGCCGTCTTCT
Organism: Flavobacterium sp.; assembly: GCA_041583035.1. Lineage (GTDB taxonomy): Bacteria > Bacteroidota > Bacteroidia > Flavobacteriales > Flavobacteriaceae > Flavobacterium. The sequence continues at coordinate 22,180 of JBFHGP010000008.1, read as the reverse complement.
TCGCCACCAGTGATGCCTAATTCTATCTCTAAAGTCATGCCTATTTTACTCATTCTCTCTAAATATTTTTTAGAGATTTCGATGTTTTCTTCGATACTTTCTTCAGACAAGTCAATCATGTGTGAAGAAAATAAAGGTTTGCCAGTTTGTGCAAAGTGTTTTTCGCTTGCATCAAGCAATCCGTCAATCCACGGGAGAAGTTTTTTGGCACAGTGATCGGTGTGTAAAATCACGGTAGCACCGTATAATTGGGCCAGTTCATGTATTTGTTTTGCTCCAGCAATTGACCCTGCAATAGCAGCTTGTTGGTTGTCGTTGCTCAAGCCTTTTCCGGCCATAAAACAGCCTCCGCCGTTAGAAAATTGTATGATAATAGGCGCATTGAGTTTGGCTGCAGTTTCCATCGCAGCATTGATAGTGCTAGAGCTAGTCACGTTTACTGCTGGTAAAGCGAAGCCTTTCTTTTTGGCGTAGTTAAAAATTTCTTGTACCTGATCTCCGGTAGCAACACCGGGCTTAATATTATGAGACATATCTAATGAAAAATATTATTATAATGATTTACAAAAGTAAGCAAATTATTAAAATGGATGATTAATTCCGATGTTAAATACCGCTTTACTCAAATTAAGTTCTCTAAACCACTTTTCTCCATCGGCTCTTGCTGGGTTGTAGGTTTTGAATCCAACATCTAATCTGATGACAAAAAAACTAAGGTCATACCTGAGTCCGAGACCACTACCTATGGCTACATCTTTGAGCGAGCTGAGTCCGTTAAAAGTCATTTCGGGGTCTTCTACGTTGTCTAAGACATTCCAGATGTTGCCAGTATCAACAAATAAGGCAAGATTCCATGGGCCAGTAACATTAAAACGATATTCTGTACTGAGTGCTAGTTTGAGATTTGCTTCGTTGAAATCATTGATTCCGCCACTGCGTCCGGGCCCCAAACGGTAAGATTGCCAAGCTCTATTGTCGTTGGTGCCGCCGGCAAAATAACTGCGCGAAAACGGGACACTGTTAGAGTTGCCATACGGGATAGCAATACCACCAAAGGCTCTAAGGGCAAATACTTGTTTGTCATTAATCTGGAAATACTTGATATATTCTAACTCTGTTTTTATGTATTGTGAATAGGCAATGTCGAGAAAAGTTTTTGTACCATCTTCTCGTTTGTTTTTTGCGACGAGCTCCATGAGGTTTCCTGCTCCTTCAACTTTCGTTTTTATGGTATAAAAATCTTTGTCGTCTATATTGTATCTGGTAGAACGAGTAAAAGTAAGGCTGCTCGCTAAGATAAGGTTGTTTTCTGACAAACGATCTTTTCTTTCTGAGATGCTTCTCACTGCACTATAATCGCTACCACTCAATGGTATATCACCCGTCAAAGCGTCGTTGATAAACTGGTTGCTACCGTAGGGGATGCCTAAGTTGCCATTGTTGTCAAAATAGCTTTGATCGACGCCAGCGTTGGTGGCAATATCATTGAGTCTATTGTATGATGATCGATAAACGTTAAAATAATTGTCTGGGTTGAGGTTTTGTACATACTGCAGGTTTAGTACGTCAAAGCTAAAACTGTTTTGTCGGTTTGGTGTCCAGCTATAATTAAATACCGAGGTAAGGCTTTGCTTGTCTAGGCCTATGTTTTGCTGGCTAGAGTATCCTAGGCTGATGCTTGTGGTAGGAAACATTCGTCTAGGTAAAATTTTGTCTGTTCCACCAAAAAATAAAAATCTAGGAAAAGTAAGTCTAGCATCGGCACCGTACTCCAAAATGTCAAAAAAAGAATCGTTTACACCACGGTATCTGCTGCTAGAAGAACCAATGTTGCCGTGAATGCTCAGACTGAGGTTTTCTGCGCCACGAAAAACGTTTCTGAATGAGAGCCCAATAGTACCCTCTATACCCATTTGCTGGATGTTGGAATGGGTAAAGTTGATCGCCGGATTGAGCCTCCCTTTAGGCTCTGGAATCAATAATACATGAGCGTCGAGTAACGTGCCAGTGGTGTCGCCAGGTGTTTTGATAAACTCTATACCTGGGTAGTTGAATGATTGTAGTGCTGCAAACGAACGCGAAGTCATGTTGCGACTAAAATCGCTAAACTTGGTATTGGGTTGGATAAAATTTGCGTTGGCAATAGTTTTGGGTTTAAAACGCAATGGTCCGTCAGAATAAATGTATATGCCATTGTAATATGTACTGTCTGTAAGCTGTGTTCTGTTGGATGGGTTTTGTGTGATATAATAGCTTACCTTATTGATGTCGTATAGTTGAAAAGGTTGACTGATTACCGTGTCATTAGTAGTGACAGACTGATTTTCGATTAATATTTTAAGGTCGGCACGGTTGTTTTGTTTTAACGAATCTACTTCATAATTGATAAAATTTTTCTGGAAATCATAAGCACCATTGTTTCTAAAAAAACCTGCGATGCGGTCTCTCTCGCTATCCAAAGTAGCGGCATTGTATTGATCACCACTCTTGATAAGGCTGTATTTTTTGGTGCGTTCATAAAGGTTTAACAATTCTGGCGAGTGCACTTTGTAGCTAATGCTATCGATAAAAAACGGATTGGCAGTATTGATGGTATAGCTCACATCTGCTTTTTTGTAGGTTGATGTGTCGACGACAGCCTCAACAGTAGCATTAAAATAACCGATGTTGTGGTAATGGTTTTTTAATCGAGTCACAGATTTTTCGGTGCGTTCGTTGTTCAAAATCACCGGGGGTTCACCAAAACTTTTAAAAAGGTTGCTAAATCCGCTAATCAAAAATGAATTAGCCATTCTATCGGTTTGTTTGGCTGAGATCAAACTAGCCAATCGGTCTCTTTTTTTCGGATTTTCGTCTAGCCATTTTCGATATAGCGAGTCTGGCTTTTCTTTAGCCATGTTGTACAAGTGCAAACGTAGTTTGGTGCCCAATACATCTCCATTGGGATGTTGGTACAACAAGGCGTTGAGGTTGTCACTATTGTGTGTCTTGCCATTAACGATAAGCTCGTTGCTGTTGAGCAGATATTTGCCATCAGGTACTTTTTTGACGACAGAACATCCGATAAACAATGAGCTTATTCCGATAATAATTACTATTTTTGAAACAAATTTTCTCATATACAGTTGGTAAAAATACAACCTTTTTATGCTTAGTAAAAATCAAATTAAATTTATCACAAATTTAAAACAAAAAAAATATAGAAACATACACCAACTTTTTGTTGTAGAAGGAGTAAAGGGCGTGGAAGAATTGCTCTCGTCAAACTTGGTTTTACACCATTTATACACGACTAAAGCATTGCCGTTTGCATCGGCCGTATCACCGACCACGATGATTACCGAAGCAGAATTGAAAAAAATAAGTTCGCTAACGACACCCAATACTTGTTTGGCTGTCTTTGAGCAAAAAACTGTTACGAAATTATCAGAAGATAAATTAACCTTGGTGTTGGATGATGTGCGAGATCCGGGTAATTTGGGGACGATTATTAGATTGTGTGACTGGTTTGGAATAGAAAATTTGCTCTGCAGTCATCAGACCGTAGACGTGTATAACCCAAAAGTGGTGCAGTCAACCATGGGGTCTATCACAAGAGTCAATGTAGTCTATGACGATTTGACTCAAATATTGTCTCAAACTTCACTGCCTATTTACGGTACTTTTATGGACGGAGACAATATTTATCAACAGCAATTGCCAACGCAAGGGTTTGTGGTGATGGGCAACGAAGCCAATGGTATATCGTCCGAAATAACCGCATTGGTTACTGACAAAATAGCTATTCCGCGCTTTGGCAACCAGCAACAAACCGAGAGTCTCAATGTAGCTACAGCAGCTGCGATAATTCTAAGCGAATTCAAAAGAAAATAAAAAAACGGGCATCGCCCGTTTTTTGCATTAATATTGTTCAAGCAAATAGTTGACCAAATCGGTAGTGGTGACTATGCCTACCACTTCGTCTTTTTCTACCACTGGTAAAGAGTGGAAACTTTGTTTAGATAAAATCTCGGCCACATCTTTGATATTGGTGTCTGCTGTTACAGTAACCGGATTGCTGACCATAACATCTTCGAGTTTGTTAGTGTCGTAGATTGCATTTAAAGTCTCTGGGTGTGTGTCGCCAGCACCATAGCCAATCTTTAACACATCGTTTTTGCTGACAACACCTACCAATTGGCTACCATTAACTACAGGAATATGTCGGATGCCATAATCTTCAAAAAGTTGATTAACTTCACTTACTTTTTTTGTCGGATTTACTACAATTACAGCTTTTGCCATAATCTGAGATACAGGAACTCTTTGTTTCATTTTTGATTGTATTTGTTGTTATTATCTACGACAAATTTCTGTAACAAATCCAATATAAATAATGACAATTGTTATTGCCAGTTAACTATTTTTTTTGTACCTTAATATGTTATTTTGTGGCGGTAAATTATTTTAACGTACTCATCATATAAGCTTCTAGGGCTTGCAACTCTTCGTCGCTCATGGTTTTTAGAATAGCAAAATTGGTTTCCATCACGTTGTATTGCGACGGATCAACAATTGGGTCGGCTTTTTTACGCAAAAATGCTATCATGTCGCCGTTTTGTTCTTTGTAAATTTTTGCAATCTCTTTTATGCTCGGGCCAATCACTTTTTTGTCTACCTGATGACACGAAAAACAAGCTGCTTTGTTGCTTTCAAACAGCTCTTTTCCGTCTGCAATTAGCTGTTCTTCAGGGCTTAGTTTTTCAGCAACATTTTCAGGATACAATGCTTCTTTTTTCTCTTCTTTTTTTCCACAAGAGATTAAACCAAATGATGCAATAAGGCTTAAAAAAATGATTTTTTTCATGATATTTAGTTTTGCGTAAAGTTACAGAATTGGCAGAGTCTAAGTTGCTTAATTCACTAATTTTTAGCAATAATTATTTGGATTGATTCAACAAAATCGCTGCTTCTTTCGCAAAATAAGTTGATATTAAACTCGCACCGGCACGTTTGATGCACATGAGTTGTTCCATCATGATTTTATCGTGATCGAGCCAACCTTTTTCGGCAGCGGCTTTTATCATGGCATATTCACCCGAAACATGAAAAACGGTAACAGGAACATTTACAGCATTTTTTACCTCACGAACGATATCCAAATACGCAATTCCGGGTTTTACCATCACCATATCGGCGCCTTCTTCAGCGTCCCAAACGGCTTCTTTCACAGCTTCGATGCGGTTGGCATAATCCATTTGATAGGTTTTTTTGTCTTTTGGTACAATTTCTCCAGTTTCTTTTGGCGCAGAATCCAAAGCATCACGGAAAGGCCCGTAGAATGCTGATGCATATTTAGCAGAATAACTCATGATGCCCACATGGTGAAAACCTGCAGCATCTAAACCTTGGCGCAAACGCAACACACGACCGTCCATCATATCGCTTGGTGCAACAAAATCGGCTCCGGCTTTTGCATGCGAAACCGCCATTTTTACGAGTGCTTCGTTGGTTTCGTCATTGGCGACATCACCGTTTTTAATGATTCCGTCGTGACCGTAAATCGAATATGGGTCGAGCGCCACATCGGGCATCACAATCATTTCGGGACAGGCGATTTTGATTTCGCGAATGGCACGCTGCATCAATCCATTGTCGTTCCAGGCTTCTTTGCCAGTATTGTCTTTTAACGATTCATCAACCTTTACATAAATATTTACGGCACGAATTCCTAAAGCAAAAAGTTCTTTCACTTCTTCAACGGTTAAATCAATCGAACGACGAAAAATTCCGGGCATTGATGGAATTTCAACTTTATAATTTTCACCTTCTGCAATGAACATCGGAAACATAAAATCGCTCGGACTTAACGTGGTCTCGGTTACCAAACTTCTTATCGATTGGTTTTGTCTTAATCTTCTGCCTCTGTGTAATGGGAACATATTTTTTATTTTAGTTGTCAGCTGTCAGAAATCAGTTGTCAGATTTTAGTGTTGTTTGGTTTATTTGAAGCTATTTTTAATTTCTTTTCAGTTTTGTAAATAATTATAGCGAATGTTAAAACAAATAAAATTATTGTTAGTAAACTGGAAATTGCATAGTTTTTTACTATTTTATAAATTATTAATTGTATTAAAAGTGAAATAAATAAAAGTTTGACAGATAGTGTTGAACTATATTTTTGAGCCAAATCCCATTGTTCTTGGTTTTGGGTAGATTTTGATGTTCTATAACCGTACCAAGAATTAATTTTTTTTGGTTTAAAAAGATAGAAAAGAATAACGATTATTATAGATAGTATAATAGTTGGATTATCTGTGTATATATGATATATTTCATTCATTTTTTTAAAAATTTAGACGTATGTTTTTTTGGAAATAAATAAAGTATGCCGCAACCTATCATTGGAAACATAAAAGAAATTAAACCATGAATCATAGCTATTCCAAAATGAAAAGTAATAAAAATAATAATTTCTTCATAAAATTTTAGGATAATAATCTTGTTTAAGATAACTGATTTCTGAAATCTTGTTATTTATACCCAACTTACAGGCTGTTGAAGCACTTTAATTAGCTTTTCTTCTTCACTTCCCGCTTCTGGACGATAATCATAAATCCATTGAACGTGCGGTGGCAAACTCATTAAAATACTTTCAATTCTTCCATTGGTTTTTAGTCCGAAAAGCGTGCCTTTATCATGAACCAAATTGAATTCTACATAACGCCCACGACGAATTTCTTGCCATGTTCGTTGTGCATCTGTATAAGGTAAATCTTTTCTTTTTTCGACAATTGGCACATAACATGCTAAAAAACTATTGCCTATCTCGGTTACAAAATTGTACCAATCATTCATAGACATTTGGTCGTTTGCTTTTAAATAATCAAAAAACAAACCTCCAATTCCGCGCGCTTCATTTCGGTGTGCGTTCCAAAAATAATCGTCGCATTGTTTTTTATATTTTGGATAAAACTCAAGATTGTGCCTGTCGCAAGCGGTTTTGCAGGTTTGGTGAAAATGTGTGGCATCTTCTGCAAACAGATAATAAGGTGTAAGATCTTGTCCGCCGCCATACCAACTGTTAATTACATTTCCGCCATCGTCATACATTTCAAAATAACGCCAGTTTGCATGAACCGTTGGTACCATTGGATTTTTGGGATGAATGACCAAGCTCAATCCGCAGGCAAAAAAATCGGCTTCGCCCACGTTGAACATCTTTTGCATACTTTCTGGCAATTTTCCGTGAACGGCTGAAATATTTACGCCGCCTTTTTCAAAAACGTTGCCATTTTCAATCACACGGGTTTGTCCGCCGCCGCCTTCTGGTCGTTCCCAAATATCCTCTCGGAATTTTGCTTTACCATCTACTTCTTCTAATTTTGAAGTGATTTGGTTTTGAAGATTTTTGATGTAGGCTAAGAATTTTTCTTTCATGGTTTGTGGTGTTTAGTCCTGCAAGGTCTCTCAGACCTTGAAGGTTTATTATATATCTGGATACCTACAAGGTTTTCAAAACCTTGCAGGATTTTTCTATAATTTTGTCATCTTACTCATTATTTCAAACGAAAACATTTTACTTTCGTTTTGTATGAATTGATACAAATTTTTGGCGCGTTCTTTTAATATTTGATTGGGTTGTTTGGCATCTAAAGCCACTAAAATATCCGCCAATTTTTCCATGTGTTCCCAAGGAAATTGCAAATCAATCAATTGCTGAAAAAATAAATTTTCTTCTTTTTCCAACACATCGCTTTTAGACAATCCCGTCTCTTCTAAAGTGGTCCAAAACACAGCTTCATTCCAATTTTCGGGCACAAATGTAATCCCTGATAGCTTTTGCAAAATCGAGTTTAAACGTTGTTCGGTTTCGTTTTTTTTACTGGTGAGCATTTTTTTTATTATTTGTCCTGCAAGGTCTTTAAGACCTTGTAGGTTTATTATATATCTGATACTTACAAGGTTTTGAAAACCTTGCAGGGTACCTATCCTTTATACTCCTTCATCGCATCAATAAATACCTTTGTATTTTCAACCTTGCAGGTATTCTTTATTTTTATCAACTTGATTTTGTGAAACTTGATAATATCATTCCAATGTGTAAATTTCGGTCAAAATTTCTTGTTTTGAGGAATGACAATACATAAAATTCTCAATGTTATCAAACATTTCTATTATCTCATTCCTTGCTAATTGTGTCGCTTTATCTGATAAGAAACTACGATATGAGGAGAATTGAAATTGTGTGTAATCCTGATTCAAATGATGCAACGGATTAAGATGTACATAAATAATCAGATTTTTTAAATACTTATCATCTTTTAACTGCACTCTTTTAAAATGCTTTTCAAACAAACTACCTGTCCTGTTTTGTTCTTTATTGTATGCTTTTGCATATGCATTGAATAAATTAGAAAAACTTTGAGTTGCTAGACTTTTATTATCAATTCGTACAACTAAATGAAAATGATTGTCCATTAAACAATACGCAAAAACAGTAACAACTGATGTTAGGTAACGCTTAAGAAGGCTTAAAAAATACAGTTTATTTTTATCATTAGAAAAGATATTACAGCTGTTAATACCACGATTGTAAATATGATAGTAATACCCCTCTTCTAATGTTTCTAATTTCATTTCATTGTCATTTTTCACCCTGCAAGGTCTTACGGACCTTGTAGGCTTTTTATATACGACACCTACAAGGTTTTAAAAACCTTGCAGGATATCTATCCTTTATACCCCTTCACCGCATCAATAAAGGCTTTTGCATTTTCTAAAGGAATGTCTGGTAAAATACCGTGCCCTAGATTAACGATGTATTTATCTTTTCCGAATTGGTTAATCATATCTGTCACCATGGTTTTGATTTTTTCTGGTGAAGAATATAAACGTGTGGGGTCAAAATTTCCTTGCAACGTAATGTTTCCGCCAGTTAAGTAGCGTGCGTTTTTAGGCGAGCACGTCCAATCTACACCAAGTGCCGAAACACCAGACTTTGCCATAACGTCTAACGCAAACCAGCAACCTTTACCAAAAGCAATAACAGGCGCATCGTCTTTTAAGGCGTCGATAATTTGTTGGATATATTTCCATGAAAATTCTTGATAATCATCAGGCGATAACATTCCGCCCCAAGAATCGAACACTTGTACCGCATTGCAACCAGCTTTTACTTTTTCTTTTAAATAAGCAATGGTTGTATCTGTGATTTTTTGAAGCAATTGATGCGCTGCAACGGGATTTGTAAAACAAAATCTTTTGGCTTTGTCATAGTTTTTACTGCCTTGTCCTTGTACACAATAGCACAAAATTGTCCATGGCGAACCAGCAAAACCAATTAACGGAATTTCGTCATTAAGCTTTTCTTTGGTTGCTTTTATCGCTTGGTACACATAATCTAAAGCTTCGGTAACATCGGGTACAATTACATTGTCTACGTCTTGTTGTGTACGGATAGGATTGGGTAAATAAGGGCCAAAATTTGGTTTCATTTGTACCTCAATATTCATCGCTTGAGGAATAACAAGAATATCACTAAACAATATGGCCGCATCCATACCATAACGACGAATGGGTTGTACGGTAATCTCACTTGCTAATTCGGGTGTTTGACAACGTGTAAAGAAATCGTATTTGGCTTTTATCTCCATAAACTCTGGAAGATAACGCCCCGCCTGACGCATCATCCACACTGGCGGACGCTCTACGGTTTCTCCTTTTAATGCTCTTAAAAATAAATCGTTTTTTATCATTTTTTATTTAGCTTTAGGCTTAAAACGCTATGCTTTATGCCAAATTGTTTATCTAAAATTTTGCTTATTGTTATAGTAATTAGTGCACTGAATAATCACATTTTCTACCGTTTGTTTATTGGCGATTACAATGTTGTTCGTAATTCCGTTCAAAGCCGCCGCAGTTGTAGTGCCAATGCAAAAACAAGTTTGATTTTCTATGGTGTTTTGTTGCAAATAACTGTGAATACCAGACGGACTAAAAAACAGCAATGCATCGGTTTTTGCTTTGATTTCTACAGGATTTTGAGTGTTTTGATATACCAAATATTCTTCAAAAGAAATATTGTTTTTTTTTAGGATATCGGGCAAAACATTTCGTCTTAAATTTCCGGCGAAAAACGCTATTTGTTCTACTGAATATTTTTGTTGAATAATCGGGGCTAAATCTGCTGCATATTCTTGAGTTTCCAACACTTTAAACCCGTTTTTTTGTAACAATTCTTTGGTTTTTGAGCCTACACAAACTGCCGAAATTTCTTTCAAATTTTCGATATGTTCGTGCTGCAACACACTTTTTACGGCATTTTGCGAGGTAAATAGCAATAAAGTTGGCATGGTTTTTAACTGAAACGGAACGAATGAAATCTTTATAAAATCTGCTTCAATAACCGAAAAACCAGCATTGAGCAAAAATTGTTTTTGATTGCTTTGAAGTTTTTTGGTTGATAAAACACAGATTTTGGGTTTCATTTTACTTTTTCAATTGTTCTCGAAGTTGTTTCATCAATTGCGTTCCACCGTTTTCTAAAATCTCTTTAGCTGCGAAAAAGCCTAATTTTTTCCATTCGTTAATCGGAACGGTTTTTTCCATTTCAAACTTTTGTTTTCCATCTATCGACAATAATATTCCTTTGAAATGAATCGTATCATCAACTTCGTTGTATCTTGCCAAAGCGCCAATTGGGGCAGTACAACCGCCTTCTAGCGTGCGCAAAAACTGCCGTTCGATGTGTGTGCAAATTTCGGTTTCGATGTCATTCAATTGAGCAACAGCGTCTAGTACAAAATTATCGTTTGCCATAGCTACGACCAACATGGCGCCTTGTGCGGGTGCGGGAATCATCCAATCCAAATCAATAAACTCAGAAGGTTTTAGATTGATTCGTTCCAAACCAGCCGCGGCAAAAATAGCTCCGTTCCAATCGTTGTCTTTCAATTTTTGCATGCGCGTATTCACATTTCCGCGCAAATCTTCCACTTGGTGTTGGGGATATTTGTTTAACCATTGTGCTTTTCTCCGCAAACTTCCGGTGGCAATGGTTCCGTTTTCGTTTAAAAAGTCTAGAGAGCCTTTGTGAACCAAAATATCTAAAATACTTGCACGTTCCAGAACAGCGGCTTGTACAATGCCTTGCGGCAAAGCAGTAGGCACATCTTTCATAGAATGCACGGCAATATCGACTTTACCAGCAATCATGGCAACGTCAAGCGTTTTTGTGAAAATTCCAGTAATTCCTAATTCGTACAAAGGTTTATCCAAAATAATATCGCCATCGGCCTTTACGGCTACAATTTCTGTTTTATAACCAATGTCGTTTAATTTTTTGGCGACATTATTAGCCTGCCACAATGCCAATTGGCTATCACGAGTACCAATTCGAATAGTTTTAGTCATTATTCAGCAATTTGAAATTGAAACACCTGCGCAATCAAAGCCATGCTTTCGTCCAAGTCGGTTTCCTCATTTTTGAGGTGGTTGGCAAAGTGTGTGGTAATTTTTTGAATCAATCTATTGGTAACGATTTCGGCTTGTTGTTCGTCAAAATCAGGTATTTTTTTACGTTGATAATTGATTTCGTTTTCTTTTATTTCGTGCAATTTATTTTTGATAGCAAGAATAGCAGGGGCAAATTTTCGTTCTTCGACCCAATGGATAAATTCAGATTTTATTTCGTCAATTATTTCCAATGCTTGTGGTACATATTTTTTTCTGTTTTCGAGCGTATCATCAGTCATTTGTGATAAAATATCCAGATCAATCACTTGATAATGTGGATGATTTTTTACTTTTTCATCAACATTTTTCGGAATAGACAAATCCAAAATAGTCATCGGTTTGTCAGGCAAATCAGCGAGTGTAATTGTTGGTTGTGCAGCGCCTGTTGCGACAAAAAGGATGTCTGTTTGTTGCAATTCTGTAGCGAGTTGTTGGATAGGTTTTGCGTCAATGTCCAGTTTTTCTGCAATTTCTTCAGCTTTTTCAAACGTTCGATTAATCACCGTTAAATGGTTTTCGGGCACGTGTTTGACGAGGTTTTCTGAAGTATTTCTGCCAATTTTTCCCGTACCGTAAAGCAAAATATTTTTTTGCTCGATGTTTTGTATGTTGTTCAAAATATAATGTACCGATGCAAAGGCAACAGAGGTTGCGCCAGTGCTGATTTCGGTCTCGTTTTTGATGCGTTTGCTGGCTTTGATAACCGCATTGACGAGTCTTTCGAGGTGGCCGTCAACCAGTTTTTTTGTTTTAGATAACCTGAATGATTTTTTGACCTGTCCGATGATTTCAAAATCACCCAAAATTTGACTGTCCATGCCAGTACCCACCATAAAAAGATGTGCAACGGCATCGTTGTTTTTGTGGACATAGCCTACTTGCTGAAAATCTTCAACAGTACCGTTGCTGTATTTGCATAAAAGCGAAATTAACACAAACGGATGAGCGGCATGGCCGTATATTTCTGTGCGGTTACATGTAGAGATAACCATCAGAGAATCAATTTTTTGTAATTGAGCATCGTAGAGAAGTTTGTTTACCGCCTCTTCGGATAAACTAAACTTGCTACGCATAGATGTATCTGCTTTTTTATAACTGATGCCTATGGTGTAAAAGGTCATATTTTTTGCGGACTTTATTTTTAATCAGAATTTTTCTAATTCCAAACACAAAACTACGGCATCTTTAAAATAAAAAATAACGCTATAAGAACTAATAATAACGCTTTGCTGTTTTTGAAATAAAATATAGATATTTCGCTTGTAAAGTGTTATATTTGTTGAATAAATTATTTTTTCGCACAAATAGTTTAGAATAGTTTTAAATAAGATTGAAATGGATTTGTGTTCCAAAAAAATAAAAAAATGTCGTTATGAGTTCAGATGATTTTATTGCCGTAGATGAAGGTGTTTTTTGCTTAAAAGTAAAAAATGATTCAGACGAAAAACAAAACATTGTACGCAATCATTCGTTAGGGTTTATTCAATTTCACTTTTTGCTCAAAGGCAAGGCGCTTTTTTTGTTTAATGAGGGCAATTACAAAATGCCGTTAGACGAAAATTTTGGACTTACATTATATAACCCGACAGACGCTTTGCCAGTCAATTTGCAGTTAGAGCCTCACTCTTCATTGGTATCTGTGGTGATTTCTGTACAAAGTTTTCACGCGCTTTTTTCTGACGAGGCCAATTTGATTTCTTTTATCAATACCGAGAAAAAACATTACGCTAAAGATGAAATTTCGGCTTCGATGATGGTGGTTTTGCATCAAATTTTACAGTTCAATTTGCATCAATCGGTACAAAAACTGTTTTATAAAGCTAAAATTTATGAACTGTTTAGTTTGTTACTCAATACCAATGATGATGTATTGTTAGACAAATGTCCGTTTATCAACGATGACGACCAAGTACAGCGTATCAAGCAGGCCAAAAACATTATTGTAAAACAAATGACAGAGCCACCAACTTTGCAAGAATTAGCCGATGAGGTGGGTATCAATGTAAAAAAACTCAAAGAAGGTTTTAAACAAGTTTACGGAGATACGGTTTATGGCTTTTTGTTTGAGTACAAGATGGATGTTGCCAAAAAATTGCTCGATAGCGGTTCGCTCAACGTCAACGAAGTTGGGAATAAAGTCGGGTATAGCACAGCTAGTCATTTTATTGCTGCATTCAAGAAAAAATACGGGACTACCCCTAAAAAATATCTGATGTCGGTGACTGGCTAAGGTTGTTTTAGCATGACATTCAGTCCTTCTTTTTCAAATAAGAGTCGGCCTATTTTTACCTCAGACCATCCGGGTTTTACCTTGTAAGTAAATGTTTGTTTATTGCCAATTGATAAATTTAAGTTAAAGACCTTATTTGTTCATTGTCTTGTGCCAAATCGAAACATTAATCAAATTTTTATATGATTCTAAATCCGTATCTTTGCTAAAATTACAGTAATGAAAGGTGTTTTAATAGTCAATCTTGGTTCGCCAGAAGCGCCAACGGCCGAGGCAGTCAAACCGTATTTAGATGAATTTTTGATGGACAAACGTGTCATCGATTTGCCTTATTGGCTGAGGTATGCACTCGTGAAAGGAATTATTCTCAACACACGTCCGAAAAAATCGGCAGCCGCTTACAAAAAAATTTGGTGGGACGAGGGTTCGCCACTTATTGTAATTTCTCAACGCACTGTTAGCAAGCTTCGGCCTCAGGTAGATGTGCCTGTAGAGTTGGCGATGAGGTATGGACAACCTTCGATAAAAAACGGTTTGGCAGCATTATACAAAAAAGGCGTAACAGAGGTTTTGTTGCTGCCGATGTACCCGCAATATGCCATGGCAACTACAGAAACCATTGAGGTTTTGGCGAAAGAATTGGTCGAAAAACACTTTGTGGGGATGACATTAGAAAATTTTCAACCTTTTTATAATCAAGCTGGGTATATCGATGCGTTGGCACATGTGATGCAAAATAGTTTGAATAATTTTGACTACGATCATTTGTTGTTTTCTTATCATGGTGTTCCTGAGCGACACATCAAAAAAACTGACCCGACAAAAAGTCACCAAAAAATTGTAGATAATGAATATTGTTGTAAGCCAGGTACTGCTGCGGCTCACAAATGTTATCGTACCCATTGTTTTGAAACCACTAGATTGGTGGCAGAAAAACTACAATTAGACCCGAAAAAATACAGTATCGCTTTTCAGTCGCGATTGGGATTAGACAAATGGTTAGAGCCTTTTACCTCTGACCGTGTAGATGAATTGGCCAAAAACGGTGTCAAAAAAATAGCGGTAGTCACGCCAGCATTTGTTGCTGATTGTATAGAAACGCTAGAAGAAATAGAAATGGAGGCTGGTAAGAGTTTTAAAGAAAACGGCGGCGAAGTTTTCAAAATGATTCCGTGTTTGAATGACGATGACCGTTGGGTAAATACTCTCGGTGGTTGGATTAATAATTGGGTGAAAAAATAGTTTTATGTATTTATATTTCAAAGCGTTACATATTATATTTGTGGTCTGCTGGTTTGCTGGTTTGTTTTACAGCGTCCGACTTTTTGTGTATTATGCTGAGGCTCAGGAAAAGCCAGCGACAGAAAAAAAAATATTGAGTGAGCAATACCGATTGATGATCAAGCGGTTATGGCAAATTATCACTTGGCCATCGGCTGTATTGGCAACGCTTTTTGGCGTAGGCATGCTGATTGATAATACCGCTTTGTTACAAATGCCGTGGATGCATATAAAGCTACTTTTTGTTTTGCTTTTGTGGATTTACCACCTTAGATGTCAGCAATTTGTGCAAAAAATTAGCCGTGATATGTTGGACAAAAAACCAAGTTTTTTCCGAGTTTGGAACGAAGGCGCCACATTAATTTTATTTTCTGTAGTTTTTTTAGTAGTTTTAAAAAGCGCTATCAATTGGATTTTTGGCGTGGTAGGTTTGTTGGCGTTATTTATAGCGCTGATGATTGGCTATAAATGGTATAAACGCGTACGGCTACGAAAAAATAAAAATGAAAAATTTTAACTTTAGAACGCCATCTTTAAAGGTAAGAATATTTTTGTCGATGATATTTCTTACCTTGATATCTTCAGTGCTTATTGCGCTGGTGGCGGTCTATCAGTTTGACCAAGAGGCCAAAACTTCTCACCAAAAAACACTTGAGCGTAAAGAAGCTGCTGTCAACGAGCATATCAATTTTGTATTGAGTACTTCCAAAACGGCGGTGCATACTTATGAGTTGCCGATTATTTTTCAGGACAAAATTCACGAATTGGCTGCTATTCACAATACACAAATCGATATTTATGATTTGGACGGACATTTGTTGATTTCGTCTAAAGGTAATTTCAATAGCCAGCCGATAAATCCACCTAATATTTCGCCTAATATACTGGGAATTATAGAGTTTAGTCCGAGTAAACGCTTTGTAGATCTCAAGCTCATCGACGGCGTTCGTCACCGTTCGACCTACAACTACATCAGAGACCCGCAGTTCAAACCTTTGGGTATAGTAAATTTGCCTTATACAGAAGATACGACCTTTTATGACGAACAAATGAAGGCTTTTTTGATTAAATTTGGTCAAATTTATCTGTTTGTTTTTGTGTTGTCTATCGTTATTGCTTACTTTTTGTCGGCATATATCACCAAAACTTTGCAGATGATTAGCGATCACTTGCAGCAAACACAAATCACCCGAAAAAACAAAAAAATAAAAGCTGATGATGCGTCAAACGAAATCGCCTCGTTGATTGATTCGTATAACAAAATGGTAGATTTGTTGGAAGAAAGTGCGTCAAAATTAGCCCAAAGTGAGCGAGAAAGTGCTTGGCGAGAAATGGCAAGACAGGTGGCACACGAAATCAAAAATCCGCTGACACCGATGCGATTGACGGTACAAAGTTTTCAACGAAAATTTGACCCAAATGACTCAAATATTCACGAAAAAATTACCGATTTTTCCAAGACGATGATCCAGCAAATAGACACCATGAGCTCGGTCGCATCTGCTTTTTCTAACTTTGCCTCGATGCCTGTGCAAAAAAACGAAACCCTAAATATTGTAGAAGTGGTGGAGTTGGCTTTAGAAATATTTAACCAAGATTATATCCATTTCGAGACCCAAAAACAAGAGATTATCACTACATTTGACCAAGCACAGATTATCAGAGTGATTACCAATTTGGTCAAAAACGCCATGCAAGCCATCCCTGCATATGAGGCTTTTCCGTCGATAAAAGTTTCTTTGTATCAAGAAGATAATCAGGTGGTTATTGAGGTAGAAGATAATGGTTCGGGGATTGATGAAGAGCTGAAAGACAAAATATTTGAACCAAAATTTACCACCAAAACCAGCGGAATGGGTTTGGGATTGGCCATGATCAAAAGTATTGTAGAGTCTTATCAAGGCAATATTAGCTTTGAAAGCACCCTCAATAAAGGAACCACTTTTTATGTACGATTACCAATAATTCAAAATAATAAATAGATGAACTTCGAAAACATTTTAGTAGAGCAAAAAGAAAAAATAGCACAAATTACCATTAACCGTCCGAGTAAACTCAACGCGTTGAACAAAGCTACGATTGAAGAATTGCATCAGGCGTTTAAACAACTAGATGCCGATAAGGAGACACGAGCGATTATCATTACCGGTAGTGGCGAAAAAGCATTTGTGGCTGGCGCAGATATTTCTGAATTTGCTAATTTTAACGAAGCGCAAGGTGCGGAGTTGGCTGCCAAAGGGCAAGAATTGTTGTTTGATTTTGTGGCTAACCTGAGTACACCTGTGATTGCAGCAGTCAATGGTTTTGCGTTGGGCGGTGGCTTAGAATTGGCTATGTCGGCGCATATCCGCGTGGCGTCTGACAATGCACGCATGGGTTTGCCAGAGGTGACACTTGGTGTGATTCCGGGTTATGGTGGTACGCAACGTTTGCCACAGTTGATAGGTAAAGGTCGTGCCAACGAGATGATCATGACGGCACAGATGATTGATGCCAATACAGCTTTGCAATACGGTTTGGTAAACCACGTGACTACTCAGGCAGATTTGCTTGCTAAAGCAGAAGAGATTGCACAAAAAATTGTCAAAAATTCTCCGTCAGCTATCCAAAAAGCTATCGAGGCAGTTAATGCAAACTTTGAGGATGGTGTCAATGGTTTTCAAACCGAAATCAAAAACTTTGGTATCTGTTTTGGTACAGAAGATTTTAAAGAAGGAACAACAGCTTTTATCGAAAAAAGAAAGCCTGAATTCAAATAATCATTGCAAAATATAAAGAAAAACCTGCAAAATTATCAATTTTTGCAGGTTTTTTTTGTGTTGGATGATTTTTATTTTGGCAAACTTACTTTGCGCAAATCGTCTGAGGCAGGCGATTCAAAAATCTCTAAATCAAAGTATTTTATTGCGGCAAATAGATGGTCAAAAATATCGCCAATCACCGTTTCGTATTCTGCCCATTTTGTGGTTTTGGTAAATACATACAGCTCTAGAGGCAATCCTTTTTCTGTAGGTTGTAGTTGCCTTACCATCAAGGTCATATCTTGGTGAATGTGCGGATTGTGTCTGAGGTATTCGATAATATATGCCCGAAAAAGTCCAACATTTGTCATTCGACGACCATTGACGGGGATGCTTACATCAACCTGATTTTCTAGGTTAAATTTTTCAATGCTTGCTCTGCGTTGGTCTATAAAATCTCTGAGTATTTTTATTTTATACAATTCGTTAATTTCGTCTGTTTGCATAAACCTCACCGACGAAATTTTGATGTTTAATGAGCGTTTAACTCTACGTCCGCCAGCATCTTCCATGCCGCGCCAGTTTCTAAAAGCCTCAGACAGCAATAGGTGAGTAGGGATGGTGGTGATGGTTTTGTCAAAGTTTTGTACTTTGATATTGTTGAGGTTGATCTCTATCACATCTCCATCAGCATTGTGTTTGCTCATTTCTATCCAATCACCAACTCTGATAGAATCGTTAAAAGACACTTGCACGCTAGCTACTAAGCCCAAAATTGTATCTTTGAAAACCAACATGATTACTGCCGAAGCGGTGCCTAGTGGTACCAAAAATTTCCAAGGCTCGATGCCTGTGATGATTGAGGTAATCAGCGCTCCACCTACCAAAAACAATAAAATATCGATTACTTGTAGGTAACTGTTGAGGGGTTTGTCTGCAAAGGCAGGTCTGTCGCCCAAAATCTCTTTAACCGTTCTACAAACCGAATGGATAATGCGCAAAAACGCCAAAAGCATCAAAATGTTGATAACGGTAATTAATATTTTTTCGGTACGTGGATAAGGGGCAAAGATAATCGGTACAAATACCTGTAAAATAATCAATGGTACATAATTGCCGATATAATTCAGGGTTTTATTGCTGATGATGTAATCGTCAATTTTGTTTTTGCTATTCAAGATAATTTTTGTCAACTGATTGACTATTACCTTGTTTGTTAGCCAATTAATAATTATAAAGGCAATACTTAAAGCAATTACCCAAAGCGAGGTGTTGATAAAATGCAGCGTGCTATCAGAAAATCCGAGTATTTGCAGTTTTTCGAATGAATAATAATATAGATTGGATGTATCCATGAGTATGAGTTTGGTTTGTGTAGCAAAGGTACGGTATTGTTGGAGCAATGCCAAGTAGGGGAAGGTATAGAAAAGTTAATTATAATTCAATTTTTTTAAAAAAATTTTTTGTAGAATAAAAATTAGCTTTATATTTGCACTCACAAAATAAGAATAAGCGGAAGTAGCTCAGTTGGTAGAGCGTCAGCCTTCCAAGCTGAATGTCGCGAGTTCGACCCTCGTCTTCCGCTCTAAGCGAACAAAAACTGTTGAGAAATCAACAGTTTTTTTTATGTCTAATCTGAGGTAAATAAACCATAATCAAACGAAAAAGCCACTTCAATTGCTGAAGTGGCTTTTTTTGATCATGAATAACAACTATAATATAGTGATTATTTCACTTCTTCAAAAATAACTATAACTGATTATCAGGCATTTATATTATTATGGTACAAATAAGATACAAAATATAATTATTCCTTTAAAATAAAGATACCGTTATCGGCAAAAATATGATAGATTCTAAGTTTTAAACAATTGTTTTTTGCCGATAATAGTATGAAATACGATCATTTTAATTTCTTTAATAATAATTGATTGATTGCGTGTGTCTTTTTCTCATCAACTTGATACATTTCAGCATACATTTTCCAGTTTGCGACAACTTCTATACAGGAGTTAATAATTCCTTCAGGATTTCGAATCGAATTTTGTTCTGCAATAGTCAATAAATCTTTTTTTGTAAAATCTTTTCGTTTGCCATTAATACTTAAATTATGTTGACTTACCCATTTACTATCAGGTCTGTAAGCAAAACAAACATCGTAAGCAGGTGCTAATTTCCAAATTCCCTCAGAGTTCATCAGAAATGAAAAATTCTTAGTATGATCGTCACAATTTCTTGCAATCACATTAAATACCATACGTTTGAACATTTGTTCTGCTTCTGCATAAGTTAACCGAAGTTGACGCATAGTTTGAAAAATCTGCTCATAACTGTATGAAGTGATATTTGCAAAATCATAGTGTTGCAAGGCACATAATGTTTGACTGTGTAATTTTTGATTTCCTTTTATGCGATCAAAGCGTTTGGTCATAAAATGAACCCGATTATTTTCTTCAATCAATCGTGATTCCATCATATCAACTCCAAAATCTGTTGCCATTTTGTAATAAGCCATTTCCACTCGTCCATATCCTTTTGATTCTCCGAATTGCACATCACTCACTTCGTCAAATTTAATCAACCAATGTTCAAAACCTTCGTCTGCAAGCGTCTGTCCCGATTTGATTTGTCCTGTTTTTTCATTGTAGGCAATAATAGCTTTAGGACGTGCACCTCCGGCAGATGTACCCATTTTTAAGACATCCATCATCACATCCTCCATATTTTTTTGAGTTTGAATAGAAAAATTTTCCTTGTTTGATAATAAGGCTTTCGTCGTTTCGATTAAATCACTCAATTCAATATCATACGACGGTGATTCTTTACCCATTACAGGTTCGAATTCTAACGCTCCCATACCTCTTCGTCCAATAAAACACAGGAGTTCAACAGGGTTTAAACTATCATCGGGTCGCCCTTGTCTTGCCAACCACGCATTGATTAAATCTTTTCCGTATCGATCGGGTAATGCATCGGCTAAGAGTCCTGGCATACCTTTAAAGGTTTCGCTATTGCGATGTTCCGGAAAGCTATAAATTCTGTTTTGGGAAGGCATTTTGATAGGTGCAATAGGCAATTTTTCCAAATCAAATTTAGGATCGTATTCAAATGATGCCATTTCGGTAGTTGTATCCCACGCTACTGCTCCTACACGTTGTCCAAAAATATTTATAAAAGCTGTAGTTACCATCCTAAATCCAAATTATCATCTTGTGAAGTATCTTTTTTCATTACCCTTTTACGTAATTTCTTTTCTCCTTTAGCTAAACGAAGTGGGCTGATTTCTTCTCTTACTTCAAACGCTTTCAAAACATACAACGCATCCAAAATTCGCAGTATTTTTAGTAAATTAATTAAAGAAATATTTTCGCCACGCTCTAACAAACTCACGGTAGATCTACTCACCGCTGCCCTATCGGCTAATTCCTGCTGATTTAGATTTTGCTTAATACGGGTTTGTTGTACAAACAAACCTATTGTAGTCAAAATTGCTTTATCCGAAAATAAACTAATGTCTGATATATTACTCATAAATATCTTATTTTATAAACAATGAGTTATATTTTACTCATTGTAAATATATCGCTAATGTACGAAAAATAATGCATAAACACACAAAAACATCAATTACGAATTAAATATCACGCATTATTTTTTAGTTTAAAATCTCGTTATCGGTTTATTTATTGCCATTTTTATAATAGATCTAAATCTTGTAATTTTCTACCCAATTCATCATCTGCTGCTAATTTCAAAAAATCGTTTTGCAAGCCCAATACACGCAATACATTAAAATAAGCACCCATTGCCACGCTACTGTCGCCTTTTTCTACTAAATACAATGTAGAACGTGCAATACCGGCACGCTCGGCAACTTGTATTGCCGTTAGCTTTCTACGCTTTCGAGCTAATTTTATGTTCTCGCCCATTTGTTCTAAAAGTGCAGTATATTTGGGTAAAAGGATTTGCTTTTTCATTTATGATGATTGTTATTTCACACAAAAATAAACAAAATGATTGAAATAACGAACATTTTAAGTTGCTAATATTTTTTTAATCATTGCATTCTGTCACAAAAAAGTAACTATTTGTGACAGAATACGATATTAAATTTGTATCGTAGTTTTTACCGTCAGGAGCACTTATTCTAAAATTTCAATATTTATACAATGAAAAAGCAACCCATCCTCTAGGTTGCTTAATTTTTTCATCCTTTACGGATTGCTGTCTATTACAAGTGTGTGAAAATAATGTATTAAAAATTACATATTTTAGACTGTTTTGCATACAGTACTTAAATATTGAGATGAATATCTAATTCAATAAATTCTTAAAAAACTAATCTATAATAATTTATCAATAAATTCTAAAAATATTAATAAATAAAAAATAACAAATGAAAAACCGTACTTTATTAACAATACTTTTAATA
>JBFHGP010000007.1:0-39083 GCA_041583035.1 Flavobacterium sp. | reverse complement strand
TCGCCTTCCTATGCCGACCCATATTTGTATCAACACAGGCTCAATGATTATCGTCGCGTAGATGCTGGTTTTTCTTATGTGTTTAAGGATGATAAATTTGGCACAGACAAGGCTTGGTTAAGCAATATGAAAGAGCTTACCCTTGGGTTCGAAATATTTAACCTATTCAACAATGCAAACGCCATTACCAATACATGGGTGAGAGACGTGTATTCTAAGTCGATGTATGGCGTGCCTAATCGCATGACAATGCGTATGTTTAACCTCAAAGTTACGGCTAGATGGTAATACTAAACAGATTTTTTGGTATATTTGGATAGATAAAAAAATGAAGGTATGAATACAAGCAAAATATTTGCTATTTTGGGACTCACCTTAGGGTTAATCGGTTGTCAGAACGAAGACGAAAAACCTAAAGTTATTTACCCAAATCAGCCAGAAAAAGAAGATGTGTTCCAAAAAATTGATTCGACTGATGTAAAAATTGCCGATTTGCCAATACATCTGCCCGGAACAAACTATTTGTTGCATCCGGTAGGCGATATCCGTATGTATTCTAACAGAGGTTCGGGGTATGGAAGTCTCAAATCAGGTAAATCTTACAGTTTTACGGTATCTAATCATAGCTATCCAGAGACGACGGGTTATATGTCTAACTTGTTGATACAACACAAAGATTCGACCGATTTACATTTGCTGTCCAACCACAGAATGCTGATACAATCTATCGTTTATTTGGATAAATTGGCAGAGCAACACGACAAAAAAATATTGGTGTACCAAGTGGTAGACAGAGATACCAACAGAGATGGGAATTATGACGCCAATGATATTTTGGCTTTGTATATTTCGACAATTGACGGGAAAAATTTTACCAAACTTACTGACGATTACCAAGAGTTAATCGATTTTAACGTAATCGAAGCGCAAAAAAGATTGTATTTCAGGTCAGTAGAAGACAAAAACAAAAACGGAGCATTTGACGACAACGACAAGCTCAATTATTATTATGTAGATTTGATGAGTGAAGAATGGACAAAAACGCCATATAGACCGGTAGATTAATTTATTCAATTGTTTTTGCATAAATTATTTGTCAATACAAAAAAGCACTTTATCTTTGCCTAATAATTAAAAAGAAAAATTAGGGTAAAAGGGCTTTCGCCTCACCCCCATTTACGATAGTTGTGTTGTTAAGGCACGCAAGTGCCTTGCAGGTTTAGTAGTTAAACCAATGAAAAGCTTTCCGCCTTTGGGGGGCTTTTTTGATTTTATAACTTTTTAGTATTATCTTTATTACATAAAAATCAATATAGTATGAAAAATATTTTACTTGTCATTTTTACACTTTTTTTAGGGTTGCAGTTAACGGCGCAAGAACCAACAGAGTCTGAAGACAAAGTTTATAGTTATGTTTCCGTAAAAGCTGAGCCCGAAGGAGGAATGGATAATTTTAGAAAAGATTTTGCCAATCAATTTAACAAACTTGACAATGTTCCGTCAGATGTCAAGCAATTAACAATTAAAATAAGGTTTGTTGTAGAAAAAGACGGGTCGCTTACCGATATTACAGTCAAGGATAATAAATATGGTGCAGGCGACGAAGCCATCAGAGTGTTAAAAACCATGCCCAAATGGAAACCTGCCCAGCACGACGGAAAGTTTGTGCGGTCTAGCTTTACGTTACCTATTTCTATTTTAGTAAATAACGATAATGGCGAGAGTTATCAAACCAATTTGACCGATAAGCAGGTGAGCGAATACATTGCATCGTTCAAAAACAAAAACATGAAAAACAGTGTTTTTCAACTAGAGTGTGGATTGTGCCACATCGCAGATAACGGTAACAACGGACAAGCAATTTTTGGCGAAGATGATTATGCAATTTACAGAGTAACAGCTCTTTTGGTAGATAAGCATACCAGTGAGATGATGAGCAACATGATAGCGGATGAAGTTAAAGTAGATCCAAATTTAATTACTTACGAAACTACATTTTTAGGAGAACAAACCACAGGTTTTAAAACGGTCGAAACGATTAATGATATCCAATTGTATAGACGATTGGAGCATGTGTATATCAATGGTTATTTTGTGTCTATATTTGTGACTACAGCAGACGAAAATCTGAATGAAGCATTGACTAATCACCTCAAAAATTCATTCAAATTCAACAATAATTAAAGCCAAATTGCTAAACTAGTCGAGGGTAAATTTCTACAAAATGAAAAATACATTGCTTATTATTTTGATGCTCATGATGTCTGCGCCATTGTTTGCACAACAAAAAACCGACAAAAATGCTCAACCAAAAGAAGGCTTAGAAGCGTTTTATCAAGATTTTGTAAGCAGGATAAAGATTTCTGAAAATATACCTGAAGAAGTACAAAAAATAAAAATAAAATTGCGCTTCTCGATAGAAAAAGACGGCTCACTTTCTGATTTTAGAGTTACACACAACACCTATGGGATGGGGGACGAGATTATTCGAGTCATAAAAACTATGCCTAACTGGGAGCCTGCTCAGAAAAATGGTGAAGCTGTCAAATCGACTTTTTCGATGCCTGTTGTTTTGAATAATATCATATCAGGGGCAATTTCTCCAAATAACGATGTTTATCTAGTTACAGACGAGAGAGCGCGGCCTCACGGTGGTCTCGAAGAGTTTCAGAGAATGCTTCTCAGTAAAATTAAAATAAATAAAATAAAAAATAATACATCTGATGTCCGCAGTATTTCGATAAGAATTATTTTTATAGTAGAAAAAGACGGTTCAATTTCGTCTGTACGGACTATGACAAATCCGTATGGTATAGGTAGTAAGATTGTCAGGGCATTGAATACTATGCCTAAATGGAAACCTGCCCGATTTCAGGGAGAGCCAGTTAGGAGTCAGTTTCTTTTACCGATTGTAGTTAGGTTTGATTAAATTTTTGATCAATAACAATCAAAACCAGACTTCCCAATTATTCCAAACCAGACGAAGATAAATCCCCAATAAAACCATACAAAACACAAACTTGATAAATGTAGAGGCCAAAAAACCAAAAAACGAACCCGTTGCGGCTTTTACTGCACGTTTAGAGTCGTGCTGGTCGTAGAGCAATTCGCCTACCAATGCACCCACAAATGGCCCGATGATAAAACCAAGCGGAATAGGAGCAAAAATCCCAACCACCAAACCAATATTAGTGCCCCAGATACCGTATTTACTACCGCCAAAGCGTTTGGTGCCTTGAGCCGGAATCACATAGTCGAGTACCACAATCAGCAAAGTAAGTGTCAAAGTTATGCCCAAAGTCCAATAATCAACAGAGATGTTTTTGGTGGTGTACAAAATCAACAATCCTATCCAGCAAAGCGGTGGACCCGGTAGGGCTGGCAAGAGGCTCCCAACAATACCACCCAACATAAAAAGTAAACTTATGACCAGTATAAAATATTCCATTTTTATTTTTTGTATTTTTGACGAATAAATATAAGTAATTTTATGAAGCAAATTTTACTTTTTCTGTTTTTATCACTGCTTTTTGTCGGTTGTAAAGATTATAGCAAAACGAATCTGGACGAACAAGAAATGCTTCGCAAAGAGTTGCATACCATCAACTGGAACGAGGTAGATGTTTATCCATCATACAAAAGTTGTGACACTATAGAAGATGCTCAGAAAAACCTGGCTTGTTTTTTTTATATTTTTAATGACGATATTAATCAATTGTTGCAAAACGAAACATATTTTCAATCTTCAAAATTCAGGACGGTCGATTCACTGCCTATACAAGTTACCGTTTACCCTAATGCCGCGATAGAGCTAAAAATGCACACTGTCAATAATGAATTACTCAATCAAAACAGGGCGAGCATAGACAGTTTGTTGTTTATACAATCGGCAAAACTAAAAACCGTAGAGCCTGCCATCAAAAGAGATGTGCCAGTAAAAACTCAATTTTTGGTCAAAGTAAAAATCAATTCAAACAACTAATTGCATAAAATGTCCAATAACTCATCCGAAAAAATAATTTTAGGTATCGACCCTGGGACAACCATTATGGGGTTTGGACTCATCAAAGTGGTCAATAAAGAAATGGAGTTTTTGCAATTGAATGAACTGAATTTATCCAAATTGAGTGATCATTATGTAAAACTCAAAAAAATATTCGAACGTACCATAGAGTTGATAGATACGCATCATCCAGACGAAATCGCCATCGAAGCGCCTTTTTTTGGAAAAAACGTCCAATCGATGTTAAAATTAGGGCGGGCGCAAGGTGTAGCCATGGCGGCAGGCTTGTCTCGCCAAATTCCGATTACTGAGTATGAGCCTAAAAAAATTAAAATGGCTATTACGGGCAATGGTAATGCAAGTAAAGAACAGGTAGCCAAAATGTTACAGCAATTATTGGGTTTGCAGCAATTGCCTAAAAACCTTGATTCTACCGACGGTCTGGCAGCTGCGGTTTGTCACTTTTTCAACGAAGGTCGGGCGAGCAAAACCAAAAGCTATTCTGGCTGGTCTGCTTTTGTGAATCAAAACCCCAACAGAGTCAAATAATGGCGGGCATTTATATTCATATTCCGTTTTGCAAACAAGCTTGTCATTACTGTGATTTTCACTTTTCGACTTCGTTTAAACATAAAGATCAGATGATTTTGGCTTTGTTGGACGAAATCCAATTGCGGAAAAATTATCTTACCGAGCCCATAAATACTATATATTTTGGAGGCGGTACGCCAAGCGTATTGTCAGTAGATGAAATCAATACGATTGTTGAGGTTGTGAATAAGCACTTTGTGGTGGAGAACAATCCTGAAATTACACTAGAGGCAAACCCTGATGATTTGACCAATGATAAAATTAATGCCTTGGCGCAATCGCCGATCAATCGATTGAGTATCGGCGTGCAGTCTTTTTTTGATGACGATTTACAGTTGATGAATCGTTCGCATAATGCCCAAATGGCTTACGAAAGCATTGCAGATGCTCGCGTTTTTTTTGACAATATTACCCTTGATCTTATTTATGGGATTCCGGATATGTCAATAGAAAAATGGGATGCAAATATCAACAAGGCATTGTCTCTGCAAGTGCCTCATATCTCGAGTTATGCCTTGACGGTAGAGCCCAAAACGGCTTTGCAACATTTGATTAAAAAAGGAGCCATTTCTTCTCCCGACGATGCTTTGGCGCATCAGCATTTTTTGCATTTGGTAAAGATGATGCAAGCGCATGATTTTGTGCATTATGAATTGTCCAATTTTGGTTTGCCTGGCTATTTTTCTCAAAATAATTCGGCATATTGGCAAGGAAAAACTTATTTAGGGATTGGTCCATCGGCGCATAGTTTTGATGGTTTTTCGCGGGCATGGAATGTAGCCAATAACAATCGTTATATGCAACAAATCAATCAAGGTGTTTTGCCTTTAGAAACCGAAAAATTGAGTGTTTCAGATAGATACAATGAGTATGTGATGACAGGTTTGCGTACGATTTGGGGAGTGTCTGTAACCAAAATTCAGACCGAATTTGGTCAAAAATATGTGAATTATCTTAGACAAAATGCACAAAAGTATATCAATAATCAACAGTTGATTTTTGATGACGATTTTTTGAAAGCCACTTTACAAGGCAAGTTTTTTACCGACGGCATTTCTAGCGATTTGTTTTGGGTAGAATAGTTTTGTCTTAATTGGTTATAAAAGAATTAATTGAATTTTGTGTAGAATCGTCAAGTTGATTAAAGTTTGAAGAGTATTCATCAAGTGTCTTTTTGTATAATGCTAAATCGTTTTGCTGCAAACTTTTTTCGATGGTCAAAACATTTTCGAGCAATTTCGAATGTTTTTTCTCTTTTAGAAAAACCTTATACTTGTTGATTTTTAGAGTGTCTAAGCTAGCTTTCATACTTGAGATGTCTTTGTCGCAGAAACAAACACCGAAATTATTGATGAAATTTCCAGAAACAGCTTCAAAGCCATGACAAGTAATACTAAATGTACCAAATTGGTTTTCGAGATTGACTCTGGATGTTTTGCTAAAATACAAGTATCCAAATATTCCGCAAACAAAAATTAAACTTATATAGAGATACACTTTTCTCATGAGTTGTTTTTTAGCAATTTACAATTTTCGATTATCTTTGGTGTTTAAATCTACAAAAATATGTCAATAATTAAAGAAGTAAACGGAAATTTCCCGCAAATACCTAACGATTGTTTCGTGGCCGAGAATGCCACAATTGTAGGTGATGTACAAATGGGTGAAGAATGTAGTGTGTGGTTCAATGCTGTGATTCGTGGCGATGTACATTACATCAAAATTGGTCATCGAGTGAACATTCAAGATGGTGCGGTGATACATTGTACTTACCAAAAACACCCAACTATAATTGGTAATAAAGTATCTATCGGTCACAATGCTATTGTGCATGGCTGCACGATAGAAGACAATGTGCTTATAGGGATGGGAGCAATAGTAATGGACAATTGTTTGGTGAAAAGTAACGTGATTGTGGCGGCCGGTGCTGTGGTGACACAAAATAGTGTTTTGGAGTCTAATGCAATATATGCTGGTGTGCCTGCCAAAAAAATTAAAGATTTGAATGCTTCTGATTTTGCTGGCGAAATCGATCGTATCAGCCAAAATTATGTGTTGTATTCTAGCTGGTTTAAATAAGAATTAAAAATCGATTAGAGATACATTGGTGTAGTTAGGTAACAATTGTCGGAGTACTTCAGTATCTCGATTGCTGTGAAAAATATGTTGAGCGGTAGTACTGCTGTTCAACATATTTTTTTCTTCTAATAATTGATGTACACGTTTGGCAATTGCCTTGCCCGAATCGATGATTTGTACGTTGGAAGGTATTAATTTTTCGATTTGTCCTTTCAACAAAGGATAATGCGTACAACCCAAAACTAAATAATCGATACCTTGCTCGATCATCGGGGAGAGGTAATATTGCAGCAATTGGGTCATCTCTGTGCTGTGCATTTGCCCTGACTCTATCAAGTCGACCAAGCCGTTGCCTACTTGCTCGATGATTTTTACTTGCGAATAGGTTTCTACTGCCTGATGAAAAAGCGCGCTGCTGATAGTGCCTTGTGTCGCCAATACGCCAATGCTGCCAGTGTTGGAGTGCAATGCTGCTGGCTTGATGGCTGGTTCAATGCCCACAAACGGGATGTTGTAGTTTGCGCGCAAGTGGTCGATAGCGTTGGTAGTTGCAGTGTTGCAAGCCACAACAATCATTTTTATTGGGTAATTTTTTAATAAAAAATCTACATTTTTTACAGATAAATCGATGATTTCTTGGCGTGATTTTTTACCGTAAGGTGCGTACAAGCTGTCTGCCAAATATACGGTTGATTCGTAGGGCAAAAGACGATGTACTTCTTGCCAAACGGTGGTGCCACCTACACCCGAATCAAAAAAACCGATACAATTGTTGTTTTGCATACACAAAAATATAAAATATGTGTCGTGAATTATCTATTATAGCGAAATTTTTTGATCAATGTCACAAAAAAAAACTGCTCCTTTTGAGAGCAGTTTTTGTATTGATTTTTTATGATTTAGTTGATGTTCAACTCTTTTTTTACATCGTTCATCAAGTCTGGTCCGTCGGCAACAATTACACCGCCCCCCATAGTAGCATCAAGTACATATTTGTAGCCTTTTGCTCTAGCAATTTTTTGAATTGCTGCGTGTGCTTTTTCCATTACTGGTCTCAACAATTCTTCTTGTTTTTTACCAAGTTCGCTATCAGCATTTAACTCTAATTGTTGTACACGATTTCTCAAATCTTCCAATTCTTTCATGCGGGTTTCGTTTACAGCGTCGCCAGCAGTAGCTTGTTCTTGCTGAAATTTAGCTGCTTTTGTTTGAAACTCTTGTAGCATTTGCTCATAATCTTTAGCAAAGCCTTCTTTCATTTTGGTCAGTTGCTCGTTGGCGCTTTTATAGCCAGGCATTTGCGCGATAAGCTCTTGGGTATTGATATGTGCTACCTCTTGTGCTTGTCCAGCAAATGATACGGTTAAGGCTAAAAATGCGGTAAATAAAAGTTTTTTCAATGTCTTCATTTTTCGATAATTTATTTTTTATTTTTAAGGATTCAAATTTAATTATTTTTTTCTTACAAAAGTTCTAATTCTTGTTAAGTTTTTCTTTAGCTTCTTGGATCGCTTTGAGGCGATCTTCTTTTTCTTTTTCTCTTTTTTCTTGTGCTTCTTTGCGCTTGGCCAATATTTCTGCTACTTTGTCTTCGGCGGTTTCGCTATCGCTGTTATTGCTGTTGGCTTCTTTTTGCGCATTGATTTTTTTGAGACGTTCTTTTTGTTGCTCTTCACGTTTTTTACGAGCTTCTTCACGCGCTTTATTGCGTTTTTCGATCATCTCCTGACGTCTTTTTAAAGCTTCTTCTTTGCGTTTTTGGATAGCTTCTTTACGTTTTTGGATAGCTTCTTCTTTGGCTTTTTGCGCTGCTTTTCTACGTTGTTCAGCTTCTTGCTGACGTTTTGATAATGGGTCATCAGCTGTTTTTTTATCAGACTCTCCTTCTTCAAACATCTCTTTCAAACGCTCTTCTTGGATGTCTCTTTTGCTGCGTTGTCTCAGGTAAGCATCTTCGGCCTTGTCTTGTGCTTCGAGTTGTGCAATTTCGTCTTTGGTCAATCTTTCTTTTCTTAACGAACGTTCGATTTCTCTTACAATTCTGTCGCTGATATCTACGCCTTTTTTAGCAAAAAGCAATCCGTTGGTATCGTCGCTTTTGTCAAGAACCATATCAAATTTTCTTTTCTCAGCATATTCGTTGATGATGCCGTAAATTTTTTCTTGAATAGGTCGAGCCAAATTTACTTTTTGGATGAAATAGTCGCCGTCCAAGCCAAAATGTTGGTGTTGATAATCCAACAATTCTTTTTCGAGCAATGCGATTTCTTCTTCTTTTTCTTCAATAATTTGTGCTGTCAACAAAGGTCTTTCGAGCGACAATTGTTCTTTTTGTTTTTTGATTTCAATTTTCTTTTTTTGAATCTCCAAATCCCATTCGCGTGCACGTTTTCTCAGTTCTTTGTTTTGTTCTTGATATTCGGGTACTTTTTTAAGAATATATTCCAAATCTACCACAGCAATTTTTTCTTTTTGCTGAGCAAATAGGTTTCCGGTTAACAGAATCAATGCGAATAAAAAAATACCTTTCATATGTTTTATACTTTCAAATAGTGTGCCAATGTTTTTTACAGCTCTCTACCCAAAATAAAGTGCGTTTGCCATCCGCCAATTTGGTTGGTGCCTGGTGTTTTGTCAAATCCGTAGCCAAAGTCGATTCCTAATAGACCCAACATCGGCATACTTACTCTTACACCAGCTCCGACAGAACGCTGCACCTTAAACGGATTGTAGTTTTTAAAATCTGTATAAGCTGCTCCGGCATCTGCAAAAGCCAACACATAAGCCTTCATTTGAGATTGTAAGCTGATTGGATAACGTAATTCGAGGGAGAATTTATTGTACACAGTACCACCTAATCTTCCGTCTGGTGTCAATGCGCTTTCGTCATATCCTCTCAAGGCAATTACATCTCTGCCATCGAGCGAGTAGTTGACCATACCGCTACCGCCCAAGTAATATCTCTCAAACGGGATAGTGCCTCGGTCTTGGTTGTATGCGCCTAAGAAACCAAACTGTGTGGTGGTCTTCAAAACTAATTTGCCTACAATGGTGTTGTACCAATCGGCTCTAAAATTAACTTTGTAATACTCTAACCAATTGAATCTTTTCTTGTCTAACTTTGCCTGATCTACTGCGGCATCTTGGTAGCTGCTTACTGGCAATCCGTCTGCATCCAAATAACTGCCAATCGGGATATCTGCTCCGGTAACAGGGTTGGTTTGCACTTCGGTAGTTTTGATTTTGTATTCTTCTTGATTTTTCAAATCTGCATAATCTACACCATTAAATAATGAATAAGGCGGACTGAATTTTGCACCCAAACTGATTCTCGCCCCAGTTGATGGGAAGATAAACGGGTCGATACCTCCAACGTTGTCACGAGTAATGTCTATACCATAAGTAAGGTTACGCGCCGTACCATTGTTAAAAGAAATAGAACCGATACCGTAGTTGTCTAAGTCGTAATGTTGATAGCTAAGCGTGTGTGATAAAACAAATTTATCATCAGGTACAGATAGTCTTTTGGCCATACCTAAACTCACGCTCATGATACCCAAACCTTGGTCACGGTCAACATTCCCCGAACTATAATCGTAAAAATTTTGTCGGCTATAAGAGAGGCTACCAAACAATTGAGTTGGTTTTTTACCACCAAACCATGGCTCTTGAAAACTCAAACTATATACCTGAAAATAAGTGCTTGCTTGTAAACGCAAAGACATTTTTTGCGCATCACCCATTGGTAGTGGAGTGTAGGCGTCTTTGTTAAAAATATTTTTGAGTGAAAAGTTGTTGAGCGAAACCGCCAATGTACCAATAAACGTCTGACCGCCGTAACCACCTTGCACCTCTATCTGGCTCTGGCCGCTCTCGAGTACATTCCAGTTAACGTCAACAGTACCGTTTTCGTAATCCATGTTGTGGATGTCTGGTTGAGAAACAGATTCGGCATCAAAGATCCCCATCGCTCCCAAACGTCTGATACTCTCTATGAGCTCACTACGTCTCCAAAGCTGCCCTGGGCGAGTGGTTACCTCACGCAATACTACGTAATCTCTTGTTTTGTCGTTACCTGTTACGGTAATTTTGTTGTATCTCGCCTGTGGCCCCTCAATTACTCTAAGGTCTATATTGATGGTGTCGTTGCTTACACGTTCTATTGGCATGATTCTCGACCACAAATATCCATTGTCTTGATATACGCTACTCAAACTATAGCCCTCAGAGTTCATCGGGTCTTCGATGCGTTTTTCTAATAAAACACCATCATAAGGCTCACCTTTTTTGATACCAAAATTTCGACGAAGTTCTTGTTCTGTATAAACGGTGTTACCAATAAAACGGATATCGCCAAAATAATATTTTTTACCTTCTTCTATATCCACATCAATTTTCATGGTGTTAGACTTTGGCTGATAAGCAAAAGTATCTTTCAGGATACGTGCATCGCGGTAACCCATTTGTTTGTACTTGGTGATAATGCTTGCCAAATCTTCTTCGTAGCGTTCTTCGATAAATTTTGAAGGACTAAAAATTCTGACAGGGTTCAAAAAGTTTTTCTCTTTTGTTTTTTTCATCGTTTTGCGCAACTTTCTGTCCGAAATTTGCTCGTTTCCAGAAAAATTAATTTCAGAGATACGTACTTTTTTGCCTTTGTCAAAGCTAATGGTCATGTCGCGTTTGTCTGCATCGGCAGTTTCGCTAAGTTTTACATCTACTTTTGTTTGATAAAATCCGTTTTCGCGGTATTTATAAGTGATGTGATTTTTTATATTTTGGATAAGGTTTTGCGTGATTGTTTTGCCCTGACGTCCTTGCTCATCAAGTTTCATCTCTTTGAGCAACTCGGCAGTTTTGTTTTTGCTCAATCCTTCTAAGGTTACGTTATTGATTTTTGGCAACTCTTTGAGGTAAAGTTCTAGGTTAATTACATTACCTTCGATAGATTGTTCGTAAAACGCAATTTCGCTAAACGACCCGATAGACCAGAGTTTGTGGATAGCGTCAGACAGCTGTTCACCCGGGATGCTGATGTCTTGCCCTTTGATCAAGCCTGTCACCGCACGAATATTCATTTCGTTGTACTTGGTGTTTCCGCTCACGGTTAGTTTGCCCAATTTGTATCGTTTAATTTTGTCAGCGATTTCTTTAGGCAATCCGTTGGTCTCGTCGGTATTGCTAAGTGTGTCTTGTGTGGTTGTAACCACCTGAGCTTGCATAGCCGATGTAAATGTTACAAAAATAAATAATAGTTGCGAAAATGATATACGGAACATAGTTTGTCTTTAATTAATCCTCTTTTTATTTTAATTGTTCGCTAATTTTGCCAAAGCGTCTTTCTCGACTTTGATAGCATTGTAAAGCCTCCATCAAATGTTGGGAGGTGAAATCGGGCCACAGCACATCGGTAAAATACAACTCGGCATAGGCGATTTGCCATAACATAAAATTGCTGATTCGTTGTTCGCCACTTGTGCGGATAACCAAATCAACGTCAGGTAAATCGGCGGTGTAAAGATGATTATTTATTGTTGATTGGTCAATATCATCTATCGATATTATATTATTTTTAACTTTGTCAGCAATCATTTTGGTAGCGCGAGTTAGCTCTTCTTTGCTACCATAGTTGAGTGCCAAAGTTAAGGTCATTCGTTGATTGTCTTTGGTTAATTCGCATGCTTCTTGTAATCTTTTGGCTACTGATTTTGGTAACAAACTGATATCGCCAATGGTGTTGAATCTTATTTCGTTTTTCGTTAAAGTCTTTAACTCTTTTTTTAAGGCTCTGCTCAATAATTTCATTAAAGTGTCTACTTCGAGTTTGGGTCTGCTCCAGTTTTCTGTCGAAAATGCAAAAAGTGTTAAATTCTCAATACCTAATTGAGCGGCGGTTTTTATAATGTCTTTTACCGTGCTTGCTCCATTTTCGTGTCCGATTGTGCGAAGCAAGCCTTGTTTTTTTGCCCAACGACCGTTACCATCCATAATGATGGCTAGATGTTTTGGTAGTATTTCGGGGGTATTATTTTCTTGATTCATGATTTTACTGAGGTTCGCAATAACAAGGATTGTTACCAAATGTGTATGTTACACTCACACCGCTAAAAAAGTACCAATCGTTGGTATTGGTGTTGCCAAAACGATTGGCGGCATAATTGTTTGAGCTTGGGTAACTCCCGTCCAAGTTATCGGTAAAGGTGTATCTAAAACCTACTTCGGCGCTGACAACCAATTTTTTATTGATCAATGCTTTTGCGCCAAACGATAGAGGCAAAGCAAAACTTGTTTTGTCTTCTGTTTTGATTGATTTGTTATAACCGTTAAAGTGTTTTTCTTCGTACTGCAAACCAGTAACTCCGGCATACAAATAAGGTGTAAACGTAAACCAATCGTTATGTAGGTCAAATTCGAGAAAATTAAACTCAAGCCCCAAAGACAATTCGTGGATGTTGTTGTCAAAATTGAGTCCGCGCATTTGTCGCAACTCGCTACTGGCTTGGGTGTCATCTCCTGATATTTTTATAAAATTGTAATTGATTCTCCATGAGTGTCTTGGGCTTCTGTTCCAACGATACACAAGACCATAGCCAACATCTTGCGGATCGATAAAAGTAGTTTTGCCCACATCGCCCACATAATTAGCTCCTCCAACGGTAACGCCAATTTCGTGAATTTGTGCCGATGAGCAAGTGGCAGTCAAAGCCACAATACCTGTAATGATATGTTTGATAAAAATTCTCATGAACTTGCAAATATAATAATGTTATCTTTAAATGTATCGTCTTTTTTCAAAATATACTGTTTATGAATAAACGCTAAACGTCAAAGTTTATTGTCAGTTGCGCTTATCTTCGCCCCAGAGCAGCTTTTTTCTGAGTGTTTTTAGAAAGCTCACCTCCGGAAATTCTACCATATTTACCGTGTGCGAAGCTAATGAGATTTCGATGGGTTGTTCCATGTTTAGGGCTTGTGTTTCAGAGTCGAGCGAAATCAAATATTGTGATTCTCTACCATCAACTTTCATTCTTATTTTGCTACGGTCGTTGATAATAAGCGGTCGGGTAGTGAGGTTGTGTGGTGCTATTGGGGTGATAACCAAGCAGTTTGATTCGGGTGTGATGATCGGTCCGCCACAGCTAAGCGAATATCCTGTAGAGCCTGTCGGAGTAGATATAATGATGCCATCAGACCAATAGGTCGCCAAAAATTCATTGTCAATATAGGTTTCTACCGATATCATTGAAGTGGTGTTTTTTCTCGAAATAGTAATTTCGTTTAATGCAAAATTGATAGCAAAAGGCGAAGCGTCTTCGTCTGGCGAATCCAATTTTAGCAAAGTACGTCGAGATAATGTATATTTGTTTTCGAACAATAACGGAATCACCTCATCTATTTTGTCTTGCTGTACATTCGCCAAAAAACCCAGTCTGCCTGCGTTGATACCTACTATAGGAGTGTTTTTGCTTTTTACAAAGTTGGCTGCACGTAACATGGTGCCGTCTCCGCCAATACTCACAAAAAAGTCTAGATGTTCGGGTAAATCGTGGTTTGCTGTAAAAGTATCATATTGTTTGCTAATAACTTTTTCGGTAACCAAAATATCGAAATAGTTTTTTTCGATAAATACACGACCGTTGTGTTGTTCTATCGTGAACAGCAATTTGCCGATCAGCTCTTTGTTTGACGGCTTGTATTTTTGTGCGTATATAGCAAAATTCATAAGCTTAGATGTTTAAGTATTTATCTAAATAGGCCGAGCGATCTTTGAGTTCGGTCAAAAATTTATCTTCTCTATGTTCAGACACTACTTCGTAATTGTATCGTCTAAAAGATTGAATAATTTCATTGATATTAGTCCCTACAATTTTTATGGTAATACGGATGTCGTTGCCATTGATTTGCGAAGCAATAATCCCCAGCATTTTCCCTCCGTTTGATTCAACAATCTGTGCAATCTGACTAAAACTGTAGTCATACAAGTTTTTTTCGACCACCAACATAGAGCCTTCTTCGCGAATAAAAGGCATCTCTGACAATTGCTCCAAAACTTCATCGCGGGTAAGATAGCCCAAAAAAAGTCTTTGCGCGTTGATGATAGGCACTATGTCCGATTCATTTTTCAGCATAACTTCGATAGCTTCGATCAACGAAAAATTTTCATCCAAAAAAAATGAAGTGAGTATGTCTAAATGTGATTCGACCAAGTCATTTTCGGGTAATGATTGGATGTCATCCGCAGATAAATTTCCGACAAAATGATGATTGTTTAGAATAGGTAAAAAACTAATTTTTTGTCTGCATATTATTGCCTTAGCCTCTCGTATAGAGGTTTTTAAACCTGGGAAATCAATGTTGTTTTTTATGTTGTATAGTGTTTTTTGCATCAGCTAGTTTACAATTACTTATGCAAAATAACCAAAATAATACCAAAAACACTCAACATGTTTGTATTTTTGTGCGATAAAATATTTATTATGACAAAACTATCAGTCAATATCAACAAAATTGCGACCTTGCGCAACGCTCGCGGAGGTGATTATCCAAATGTCGTTCAAGTAGCCAAAGACGCTCAACGCTTTGGTGCTGATGGTATTACTATTCACCCAAGGCCTGACGCTAGACACATTCGTTACCAAGACGCTCGCGACCTTAAAGAGGTGGTTTATACCGAGTTTAATATCGAGGGAAATCCTCTTGATTCGTTTGTCGAGTTGGTATTACATTGTCAACCAACACAAGTGACTTTGGTGCCCGATGCTGTAGACGCTATTACCTCTAACGCTGGTTGGGATACACTCACTCATCGTTCTTTTTTGACAGAAGTAATCAGTGAGTTTAAGCGCAATAATATCCGCACATCTATTTTTGTAGATCCTAATTTGCAAATGATAGAAGGTGCTGTTGCGACGGGCACAGACCGCATAGAGTTGTACACAGAAGAATTTGCCAGACAATACGCTATAGGTAATAAAACCGCAGTACAACCTTATGCTGATTGTGCAAAATTAGCGGGCGATCTAGGTTTGGGGGTAAATGCTGGGCACGATTTGAACCTTGATAACATTAGCTTTTTTAAGCAAAACGTGCCATATTTATTAGAAGTTTCTATCGGTCATGCACTCATTAGTGAGTCAATATATTTAGGGTTGGAAAATGTAATCAATAGTTACAAACAAAAGTTAAAATAAATGAATTTATTGTATTCAAAAATAATAGGTGAAGGCAAACCGATAGTCATCTTGCATGGTTATTTGGGGATGTCTGACAACTGGAAAACATTAGGAAGTGATTTTGCCGAAGCAGGTTTTCAGGTACATTTGTTAGATTTGAGAAACCACGGACGCAGTTTTCATAGTGCCGAATTTAACTATGCCGTAATGGCGCAAGACGTAGTTGATTATTGTACACATCATCAGTTGCAAGATATTGTGTTGATTGGCCATTCGATGGGAGGTAAGGTTGCGATGCTGACTGCTTGCAATCATCCGCAATTGGTGCAAAAATTGCTCGTTGCAGATATCTCACCAAGACAATATTCGCCACATCATCAAGACATTATGCAAGCGCTCAATGCAGTAGATTTTGACCAGTCTTCTTCACGTAAAGATATCGAAAATGTGATGAAAAAATATATCAAGGATGTTGGTGTTTTGCAATTTTTGATGAAAAATGTACATAGAGTGACCAATACACAGCTGGGTTTCCGATTCAATTTAGCAGCTTTTAATCAAGATGATGCAGTGATAGGCGAAGCCTTACCTAACGAAGCTTTTTTTGATAAGCCTACGTTGTTTTTGAAAGGTAGTAAGTCAAATTATATCCAGAAAGAAGACGAAATCTTGATTCACAAGCATTTTTCTAACGCGAATATAGATACCATAAGCGATGCAGGACATTGGCTGCATGCCGAAAATCCTGCTGAGTTTTATGAAAAGACCTTGACATTTGTTAATTCATAATGTCTTAGAAAGTAAAGAAGCTGTCTGAAAAGTTTTGTTGATAAATTGAATTAAAAAAATCTAGGAGAAACAATATGACTGTTCTTTCTGAATATCTCGAATCGCAATAAAAATTCATGTGAGCCAGAGCTATAATTTGCTAGTGGCTTGGTATCGGCATCGTAAGAATAGCCAACAAAAATTTGGTTTGTAAACTGATAACCAATCAAGCCACTAAAAGCTGCGTCCCAACGGTATGCACCACCAATAGTAAGCTTGTCATACAGCAAAAAATTGGCAGTAGCATCTACTTGTAATGGAGCGCCAGATACGATTTTTGTAATTACCGCAGGTTTAAATTTTACCTCGCGTGATAATTCAAAGACGTGCCCTGCTGTAGCATAGATATGTGCTTTTTGACTCATGGTCGATTTGATGTTGTCATCATATCTCGTAGAGCTCAATAAGAGCGGAGCAGAGATGCCTACAAAAGTTTTGTCTGAATACAAAAACAAACCTGCACCAACATTTGGGGTGAACTTGTTGTCTACATTTTCGCCAACTTCTGTCGGGTCGGCGATAGTGAGTTTGTTGTAATCTACATTAAGTAAGTTAGCCGAACCTTTTAGTCCGAATGCCAATCTGAATTTTTGTGATAAATCTATCGTGTAAGACAAATCTACCGCTACAGTACTCTCATCCATAGCGCCCAAAGCATCGTTTTGGACAGACAATCCCAAACCTAATTTTGAATTACGCAAAGGCGTGTGTGCCGATATGTTTATTGTTTTTGGTGCACCTTCTACACCTACCCATTGTGTACGGTATTGTCCAAAAATAGACAAGGCATCTCGCGCACCGGCATAGGCTGGATTTACGCTCGTAGGATTATACATGTATTGGGTAAACTGAGGTTCTTGTTGCGCCATAACACAGGTAGAAACTAACAATATTGCCCCAAAAGTGATTGTTTTTATCGTTTTTAAAATCATAATCTAGTCGTTTTCTAAGTGAATGTAACCTACCTTTTTGATGCGTTGAGAAGCTCCTTCAGCATCAGTTCGTTCATAGACAAGCACGTAGTAGTATGTGCCTGACGGAAGCTTGTTAGACCCGCCGATGGTTGCTCTACCGTCAGAATATCCTCTAAAAATATTGTCTTGACTGCCATAATTGGTGGTCCCGAAAACTTTTACACCATAACGATTAAAAATTTCTAATTGATTGTTTGGATATTTTTCAATGTTATCAATCAATAAAAAATCGTTTTTGTCATTGCCGTTGGCTGATACATAGTTGTAGACGACTACATCTTCAGGCAAAATAACATTAGGCTTTGCTAGCGCCAATGTAAATATGCCATAACCCTCAGCGGGTACCGATGTGGTGACCGTTTGGTTGCTTTGGTCTACCATACCACCTTCATCTACCCATAGTTTTTTTTCGGAGTCCCATCGGGCTACACGAATATTCTGGGTATCGTTGAGAATTACTTCTGGTGTCGTTTGGTCGTGCCAAGAAAGAGTAATGATTACATTCTCTGCAGAGCCATCGTTTCTCAATTCCCAATATTCTTGATTGTCAATTGTTTTCAAAACGCCCATTTTGTTTTGCTCAGGACGGTTTTCTGTTGGATTTTCAAATCTATAGGTAGATACAAAATAATTTTGACTAGCCGAAGATTGCGCAATGCCCAACGGTCGATAATAGGCGTTTCTGCCGATAGGAAACATAAAAGATTGATTGCCTTCTTTTTCTACGCTACCAATTACAAAACTGTTATCTGAAGTCTGATTAGCAGCGGCTTTATCACCAAACAACATAGCGCCTCCGGCAAGCGAATCGATAGTGACGATGCCTTGTCTGAACGTTGCGTTACCTTCAATCACAAAATCGTTTTGCAAAGAGATACCGTTGTTGATATTGGTTGTATTAAACTCTATATGCTGAAAAAAGGAAGGAGAAT
Source organism: Flavobacterium sp. (assembly GCA_041583035.1). Classification (GTDB taxonomy): domain Bacteria; phylum Bacteroidota; class Bacteroidia; order Flavobacteriales; family Flavobacteriaceae; genus Flavobacterium. The sequence goes on along the minus strand of JBFHGP010000007.1, from coordinate 20,503 downwards.
CACCTGTTGCCAAGTGATTAATTCCTTTAAAAATCGTTTGCCCCGATTGTCTATTGGGCGTAAAACCTACAGTACCAAGGTTTGTGTAATCTTGATTAAGTTCTAATGTACCATCGTTAATAACTATGCCCTCATTTGTGTTTACAAAATCAAAGTGTGTGGCAACCAAACTATTTGGTAAGATATATAGTTCGCCGTGATTGATGGTAATGTTTTCGCTGGTTTGGGCAGTAGCTTTTAATCCGATGATTGCAAATGCATATATGTAAAAGATATTTAATATTTTCATATTGTTTATTTTAATGAAACATATAAGTATTATCAATTCCAATCTAATCAGATATTTTATAGATATAGATTGTGATTTTTCCATCGGTTAAAAGCCCAAGGTCTAGTATTGTTCCTTGAATCCCAAATGATAATTCGTCTCCTGCCTGAAAAGATTGTAATGTATTAAGACTAGTTGAGGTTACGGGTACAGATGCCAAAGTAATACCTAGTATGGATACTCTAACTGCATCAACTAGTTTTGATTCCATAATCGTGTTATTTTTGACGAGTCCGATTCTTCTGCCACCTAACACTCCTAGATCTACTCCTCCTTCTAGCTGTATTTCATAGTTTATTGAATAAATACCGTCTTCAGGAACAGTGTATGCTCCGTTGTTAAATAAGGCAGAATTCCCTAGTTTAGTATCTGAAGCGTTTAGATTGGCAATAGACCAATTATTGCCTCCAATAGATAAGCCAAGTAAAGACCAAGTACCGTCATTTTCTGCACTATAAATAGTGGTGTTTTTATCTCCTTCGGCGATTAAGCGCTTCCATTGAGTGCCGTCATTTTGGTATAAGCCAAGTGTGAGGTTTTCGGCTGCATCGACTGTGGTGTTGTACACAATCATGCCTTGTACATGGGCAGATAATGGCGCTTGGTTGGTCAATGAGGTCAAGGCTACACGAGGCAACAATATTCCTTTATCTGTAGATTCTATTTCTAACATGGCATCGGCGTTAGGGATACCGTCGTTTCCTCCAATTTTTACTTGTGCTGTCATGGTTACACTACACAATAAAGCTGCGAATAATATACTTTTTTTGCTCATATCGGTATATTTTTATCACTGTAAAGCCAAAAAAAGCTTTACAGTGTACTTGTTGTTTTGTTTGTTTGAATAATCAACACCTTACAAAGTAAAAATGTTTTGTAAGGTGTTGAGCAAGGTCGGTTATGGTGTAGCAGTAAAATCTACCACTACATGAATGTCGATATCGTTTGGACCTAAAACCTGATACATGTTTCCGGTACCGATTTTGAAATCCAAATCGTTCCCCGTCACTGCTACATCAGTAGTTGCTACGTTCATTAACTGTCCAGTAGTGCTGTTGATGATTCTGATACTAAGTACTTTATCTACCGATTCGCCAGTAGGAGGGGTGAGTGTAATAGTAGTTACATTTGCTGTGCTGCCAGTAACTGTAGCCGTAAATACTCCAGTATAGATAAAATTACCATCAATCCATTTATTACCAGTGTTTTCGACTTGTGAAGTGCTATAAGTGTCGCCAAGTTCGTTTTTGATTTCTTGTTTTTGCGTATCATTTGCATTAATGATTGCATTGACAACCATGCTGGTCATGTCGATAGGTGTATTTACACTATTGATTACCGTATAAAGCAGGTCTGGTGTATTGCCATCATTGTCATGGTCTCCATAATATACGTTTCCGCCCTCGTTAAGAATATTTGTAATGGCATTTTGGATATCGGTATTGCCTTCTATGAGGTTTTGAATGTCTGCGTTTACATCCATAGTTGCTTGTGGAGTACCAGTAGAAGTGTTTGGGTCGGCCTCATTGAAGTAAGCATAAGTGATTTCTAAATCACCTGTACTTGCGTCACCTGAAGTGTTTTTAATAATTGATGTATCCGATTCGTTTTCGGTAACAATTGTTTCGAAGGCATCGTTGTTTACAGGTGCCCAAATATTATTGATACCGTCCCACATTTCGAGGCTCGCCTGACCAGTATTACTATCAATAACAATTTTTGTGTCACCGTCTAAGTGAGCATTTTGTGAAATGTATTCAATATATTCTTCGACAGTGTTATAAGTGTTCCCATTTACGGTGACTTCGTTGTTAATAATCTCGTCAAAGTTATTGACCACACCGCCTACTACATCAATCAGGTAGATGCCAGCCGGAATGTTGTTTTCGTCTACGGTAGTCGGAGCGGTACCGCCGTTGGCTGCTAAATAAGTCTCAGAAACGTAAAACTGTTTGCCATTATCAGTAACGATGGTAGTTTTTGACTCAGCATCAGTAACCAAGTCGCCTAAGTTGATGGTTTGGTACTGCGTGCCGTCCCAATACTGAAAAGCCCAATCGGGGTTGGTGGTGTCACCCAAATTTTTATACACGACATTACCTTCAACTTTAGATGCAATATCTTCGATAATTTCTTTTATCGTATTGGTGCCACCGTTATAATCGGTGCTTTGTGATAAGATGTTTTCAAAGTTGGCAACCATATCTTCAGTAGCGTCTATAGAGAATGAAGCCGAAGCGTCTGGTATGTTGGCAATAGTGTTGTTGCTGTCTGCTGCAAGCCAATCGATAATTGCTTGTTCAGAAAAATAAAGGTAAGATGTATTGCCATTGGCAGCGTCTACTTCTTTAAAAAATGTTTTGGTTTCGTTGGCGGTTACCAAAGCTGCAAAATCAATGTTTTGCCAAGCGGTACCATCAAAATACTGAAAAACCATTTCGCCATTGTCATCGGTATAAATGACATCTCCTTCGTTGTAACCAGCTGCCTCGTCCAAATCAGCTTGGTTAACCACGCGGTTCCATTGATTGTTACTCCAATAGTAATAGCCAAGCGAAACATCGTTGCGTTCAATGTTGTTGTACACCAGTAAACTCTCTGTTTGGTCGCCTGTTATAGGGGCAAATGTAGTCGTGTTTGTTAGTTCTACACGTGGTATCAATACACCTTTATTGGTAGCTACGATGTCTAATTGTGATGCGTTGGCGGGAGCAGAAGTCCCAATCCCTACCTGTGCATTAGTAAAATACACAGAACCCAAAAGGGCAGCAGTAATGATAATTTTCTTCATGATAGTTAAGGTTTTAGCTTGTTAATGAATTGTTTGTGTTATCGAATTTATAAATTATAATAAATTATGTTAAGCAGTGTTGATACAAACATAACGAAAAAAATATTGTTTTGCTAATAATTTGTGTTTTTGTTGATGTATTTTTTATTTATTAACGTATATGTTTGTTATGTACTGAGTTATATTGCAAAAAAAATACCTCATCAAAACTAAATAGTTAGGATGAGGTATTTGTTAATGTAAAGTTATTAAGTTGTAAAATAACTTTTATTTGTTAATAATAATGATTTACACCGATTGTAAAACGTCTATTAAAAAGTCAATATCTTTTGTTGTATTGTCGTGACCAAACGATAAGCGAAGGTTTGGCTTTTTGAGTTCTTCTTCTGGTAAAAAAGTGGCCAATACATGCGAAGGTTTTTGACTTCCTGATTGGCAAGCACTCCCGCGCGACACTGCAATGCCTTTGATGTCTAGCTGAAACAACAACATGGCAGCCTTTTGTGGTGATAAAGGTAAAGACACGTTTACAACATTGTAAAAAGTATCGTCGCCGCCGTTAAATCTTGCTTCCGGAAAAATATTCAAAATTTGCTTTTTACAATAACTTTTGAGTTCGCTGATGTGTTTGCGGTCTTTGTCAAGATCTTGGTAGGCCAATTCGAGTGCTTTTGCCATACCCACTACTTGATGTGGAGCCTCAGTACCTGCACGCAGTCCTTTTTCTTGTTCGCCACCAACAATCAGTGCTCTGAAGTTGTTTTTATTGCGAATATAAATAAAACCTGCACCTTTTGGTCCGTGAAATTTGTGTGCACTAGCTACAATAAAATCTACGGGGAGTTGCGCCATGTCAAACTCAGTTTTTCCTACAGACTGTACAGTGTCTGAATGAAAAAGTGCTTGGTGTTTGCGGCACATATTGCCGATTTTCTCAAGGTCGAGTATCGTTCCGATTTCGTTGTTTACATGCATCAAGCTTACCAATGTTGGTACATCGTCTTGTAATAATTGTTCTAATTGTTGTTCATCAATTTGTCCGCTAGGCAAAATATCTAGGTACACAATTTTTGTCCCATATTCGATTTCCATTTGTTGCACAGCATATAAAGTGCAATGATGCTCCATTTTGGTCGATATGATTCTTTTGATGCCTAAATCTCTTACGCACGAACGAATAATCCAGTTGTTGCCTTCGGTGCCACAAGAGGTAAAAATAATGTCTGCTGCTTGCGCATTGATTTGTTTGGCAATAGATTTTCGCGAAGCCTCGATAAGCGATTTGGCATGCCTGCCAACAGCATAAGTCGATGACGGATTGCCGTAATCAGTAGATAAAACTTTTATCATTTCTTCAACAACTTCGGGACGAACCGAGGTTGTGGCTGCGTTATCAAGGTATATTTGATTCATATGGTTTGTTTTACAGAGTTTGATATTTTTTGGATTGAATGGTAATTGAATATTATAACAGCCAACAAAATTAATAAATAAGAAAGAATTTGTAAAGTATTTACTTCTTCTTTAAAATAATTAATGGCTAATACAAAGGTGATCACTGGGCTAATGTATAGCAAAATGCCTACTGTAGACGCCGGAATACCTTGTAGTGCGTAGAGGTTGAGGTATAAAGTGAGTAGGGTGAAAACAACACCCAAAACTGCGGTATAGCCATAAAAACTTGTGGCAGTAGGGATGGTTTCGCCTATCCAAATAAAGTAGGGCGTAAGCATAAGTAACATCAAAACCATTTGGGTAACTACCACAAAATCTTTTGCAAGAAAACGGTTTTGTTTTTGCGAAATCACATAGCTCGAGTAACAAAATGCAGTGAGTAACGCAAACAATATATCTCCTTGTTGTGCAAGATAATAGGTGATACAGGCAATAAAACTAATCAAAATGGCTACTTTTTTTAGCGCAGACAGCCGTTCTTTGAGTAAAATATTGGCCAAAAATGCGGTGATGATTGGCGCCATAAACAAGGCAAACGATGCGGTTTGTACATTAATATCGTTGACTACATAGATGAATATTAGCCAATTAAGCATCAAAAATACAGTGCCGATAATGGTGTAAAACCAAAAACTTTTTTTGTTTTTTGTGGATAGCTTATTGTATTTTCTGCGGGTTTTTCGCAACGATTTTTGTCTTAACAATACATACAGAATCAACCCTACTACGCCAGCAAAAAATATACGGTAATATAAAATGCTAAATGCTGAATATTCGGCTATTGGTTTGATAGCTAGCGACATAAATCCCCAAATCATAAAGGATAAAAAACCGGCGATGTAATAGTTTTTTTGTGTCATCATTTACGTAATATCTATGCTTTGTTTGTTCAGTATTTTTTTGACTATCCAAGCAAAAAATAGCAAGTACACAAAACAAAGTAGTGAGACAATGTAAGATGAATGAATGCCTACTACGTCAGCAAATTTTCCTTGTATTGGCGGAATGATACCTCCGCCCAAAATCATCATGATTAAAAAAGACGAACCTTGTGCAGTGTATTTGCCCAAACCCATCAACGACAGATTGAAAATAGCTGGCCACATGATACTACATGCGAGTCCGCCAGCCAAAAACGCATAAATAGCAGTTAGCCCCGTAGTGTTGAGCCCAATGAGTAGAGCGATGATACCAAAAAGGCTAAAAATCAATAAGGTGCGTACAGGTTTGTCTTTACTGAGATAAGCAGCGGCAATTTGTAACAATACACAAATAATGTAGTAATAAAGATGTGAAACTTGGTAGCCAGCGATTAAATTGACACCCAATATCACGCCAAAAGCAATCAATGGTACGATAAATACCAATGTTTTTTTTCTCTTTTCAGAAAAGTCAAAAGCGCTGACAGCTCCTGTCCATCGGCCAATCATCAAACTGCCCCAATACATCGAAATATAAGGTGCAATCTCAGCAGCGGTTAATCCACCAAATTCATCCAAAGTTAATAATTCGCCTAAGTTACTGCCTATCGCAACTTCTACACCAACGTACATAAAGATGGCCAACATCCCCAAAATCAACTGCGGATATTGCATAGCACCCCAGCCACTCGGTTTTTTTTTGGCACTCCAAAATGCGTATAACAAACTACCGATAATGACTACCATAGCGATTGATAACCAAATGATTCGTTTGTTTTCTAGGCTGGCTTTGGCGTCTTCATATTGTTGTTCGACTACGTAATAATCGTTGGGGAGTTTTTCGTTTTCGTAACTGGCGATAACATTGTCCCAACGAGACAATTCGGTGCTTAATTCTTCTATTTTTTTGTTCTCGTCAGAGCGATAGGTTTGAAACACGACCGACATGCTTCCTAGTAACAAAACAGTCATGATAAGTAACATTCTAAAAGCTTTTTTGGCTTTTTCGATGGGTTCGTCTGATTGTCCTAAAGGTAATTTTTTAGAAAAATGAAACAAACCAGCAACGCCCACAAACAACAACCCTACGCAAACATAGAGCCAGATAACTTTGTCTAAGCTCAAGTTGCCGATTTGCTGACTTTGCGCAGCAGTTGTGCCAAAAAGTACATAACCTACAATCAGCGGGCCAATTGTGGTGCCAAGTGAGTTGATACCGCCCGCTAGATTGACCCTACTTGCACCAGTTTTGGGGTCGCCTAGTAATATCGTGAATGGATTGGCGGCTGTTTGTTGTAAAGAGAAACCCAGTGCGACAATAAACAAACCTACGAGCATGCCCAAATATACATCGGCTTTGACGGCCAATATCATGGCAACGGCACCCAAGGCTGAAAACAATAAGCCAAAGATGATGCTTTTTTTGTAGCCCCATTTGGTGACCAAGTCTTTGCCGCGTATCATGCTGAGGCCAAACAAAATCAGTGCGCCAAAATAGTAGGCGGTGTAAAACGCAAAGTCGATGAGTTGGGACTGAAATTGGTCTAAATCAAAATATTCTTTACAAAAAGGAATAAAAATGTTGTTGCCCGCAGCGATAAATCCCCAGAAAAAAAACACGAGAATAAGCGTGTATAAGGCTGGGTAATTGGTTGGTTGGTTGGTTTTCATAGGTCGATTGATGTGTAATAACTTCCAAAGATAAAAATTAAGCCATTATTAGGATTAGGTTCGCTCGAAAAAACTTATTTTTGTTTAAAATTAAACGATAGTTCATGAAAAAAATCACATTATTTGCCCTGACGATGATGTTGGCTACTTCTTGCGATGACGGAGATTTGGTGTTCGAATCACTCAATTTTGAAGAAGTGAGCATGCAAAAATGCGAAGATAAAGAGTTGTATTACAAAGTAAATGATAAAGAGTTGTTGGTGGTTAATCTCACGAGTACCACAGGCGAACCTTTGATTAATGATAATTTGCAAATAGGTGATGAACTCGAAGTACTTACAAGCACAACCAATCAAATAATTTATCGTTTGTATGACAGTAGTTTGAGTAATCAAAACGTGTTGTGTGCCGATGTGCCGCCAGCAAATCCGCAGGTGGTAGACGAATATGTCTCAGAGAACAACGGCTCTATCATGATTTATAAACAACTACAAGTGAACGAAAGCGAAAGCCAAAACAACCAATTTACAGTAGCATATAATTTTTCTATTTTGTTCAAAAATATTGTTTTGACTAGCGGTGAGCAACAAATCAAATACCCTGATTATACTTTTGGAACTTATCAGGCGGAGTCTTATACGCTCAATTTTAATCAATTTGACCAAGACGAAATCAACAGTTGTAACAACAATCAGTTTTACCTCGAAACAAGCGACAAGGTGATGCAATTGCAGATTACAGAAACGTTGCCGACAGCGGTAGGGGAGTCAATTGTTAATTTATCTGAAAATCAATTTGTTAAAGTGAAAATTAACCAAGGTATTTTAGAGCAAATAGAAGATTATCAAGCTTGTGATTTTGACAACGATGATTTGTTTTTTGACGTTTGGACAGCCAACGAAGGGACGATAAAAGTAACTACTCGCGAAGTAGATATTGCCGGAAATACGCAGTTGGTGCACGATTTTGAATTGGTAAATGTAGTTTTTGAAAACTATGATAAGTCTATGATAATCAGTTATTTGTCTGTAGGTACATTAGCTAATTAATAAGCGTTTTTTTATTAAATTAATATTTCTTTATCATTGGTGTATTGGGCAAAACACTACCTTAGATGATAATTAATAAACAAAAATTATGATTAAAATACTTTGGGTTGACGACGAAATAGAATTTTTGAAACCACATATATTGTTTCTCGAACAAAAAAACTATCAAGTAACAACGGCCACCAATGGTGCAGATGCGATAGAATTGTTTGAAGAAGAAAGTTTTGACATCGTTTTTCTAGATGAGAATATGCCTGGATTGAGTGGGTTAGAAACTTTGTCTGAACTCAAAGAACGCAAGTCGAACACACCTGTGATTATGATTACCAAAAGTGAAGAAGAGTATATCATGGACGAGGCCATTGGGTCAAAAATTGCAGATTATTTGATAAAACCAGTCAATCCAAATCAAATTTTGTTGAGTTTAAAGAAAAACTTAGATGTCAGCAGATTGGTGTCGCAAAAAACGACGTTGGATTATCAAAAAGAGTTTAGAAACATCGCTTTAGAGTTGATGCAAATCAATACTTATGAAGCATGGGCTGAGCTGTATAAAAAGTTGATTTTTTGGGAGTTGGAGTTAGAAAATACCGCCGATACTGGCCTGATGCAAATACTCGAAGACCAAAAACAACAAGCCAATACTGAGTTTGGTAAATTTGTAGAAAAAGAATATCAATATTGGATCAATAACCCAGAAGATGCACCAGTTTTTTCGCATCAAATTTTTAGAAAATGGGTGGCGCCAGAGGTGAAGTCTGACCAAAAAATGCTTTTTGTTGTGATTGATAATTTGCGTTTTGACCAATGGAAAACTTTTGAGAGCATTGTCAATGAATATTATAAAATAGAAAAAGAGACGTATTACTATTCGATTTTGCCTACCGCTACGCAATATGCGCGTAACGCTATTTTTTCTGGGATGACGCCATTGCAAATGGAGAAAAAACATCCTGAATATTGGAAAAACGATACCGATGACGGCGGAAAAAACCTTCACGAAGCAGAATTCCTCGAAGCACAAATCAAGCGATTGAGGTTAGATATCAAGCATAAATATTTTAAAATTACTAATCTAAGAGATGGTATAAAGGTTGCAGAAAACTTTAAATCATACAAAGACAATCAGTTAATCACCTTGGTGTATAATTTTGTAGATATGATTTCGCACGCCAAAACCGAGATGGAAGTCATCAAAGAGTTGGCATCCAACGATAAAGCTTATCGTTCGCTGACCATGAGTTGGTTCAAAAACTCACCTTTGTTGTCGATTATCCAAGAGGCGCGCAAAGAAGGTTACAAACTCATCATTACCACCGACCATGGGACAATTAATTGTAAAAATCCGTCAAAAGTGATTGGCGACAGAAATACTAGTCTCAATTTGCGTTACAAAACTGGGCGTTCGCTCACCTATCAAGACAAAGATGTGTATGCGGTCAAAAATCCGCACGATATCCAATTGCCGTCAATAAACCTAAGTAGCTCGTATATTTTTGCTAAAAGTGATTACTTTTTGGCTTATCAAAACAACTATAATCACTACGTGAATTACTTTAAAAACACCTATCAGCATGGAGGGATTTCGCTTGAAGAAATGATTATTCCTTTCATTACCCTAAATCCGAGATAAATGATAGATACTCAGTTTTCTTTGCAGGATATAGAGCAGATTGCCAAAAAAATAGTAACTTTAAGCAAACATAAAGTGATTTTGTTTGAAGGAGAGATGGGCGCGGGAAAAACTACACTTATCCAAGCAATAGCAAGACATTTGGGTGTAGTGCAAGCGATGAGTAGTCCTACTTTTTCTTTGGTTAACGAATACGAATATGGTGATAAATTGCTTTATCATTTTGATTTGTTTCGCATCAAAGATATAGACGAAGCTTATGGTATAGGGATAGAAGAATATTTAGATTCGGGTAATTTTTGTTTTATCGAATGGCCTGATAAGATTATGTCGATACTTCCTGATTATCATAGCGTTGTGTTAGAGGTTGTCGATCCGGAAACAAGACGAATAAAATTTTTGTAATATGGCTGTTAGTACTCCTTTTTCACAACAAGAACTGATTCCGCAAGAAGAAAAATTAGATATCAAAAAGCGAAGAGATCAACTATTTATTGGTATTCCCAAAGAAAATTTTGAGTCAGAATATCGTGTGTGTCTCACACCCGAAGCTGTAGCCATGCTCATAGCCAACGGTCATCGTGTTTTGATAGAATCTGGAGCGGGCAAAATGGCGAGTTATACCGATAAAGAATATAGCGAAGCCGGTGCAGAGCTGACCCACGATACCGAAAAAGTATTTGCCTGCCCGACGGTGATAAAGGTAGAACCGCCAACGGCAAAAGAAATCGAGTGGATGAAACCCGGGAGTTATCTTTTTTCGGCTATACAATTCAAGACGCAAACAGCTGATTATTTTAAAGCATTGGCCAAAAAGAAAATTACTGCTTTGTGCTACGAATTTATTCAGGACGAAGAAGGTTCGTATCCTTTTCTCAACGCTATGAGCGAGATTGCAGGGATTGCATCGGTGCATATTGCTAGCGAATACATGAACAAATACAACAAAGGTAAAGGTTTGCTTTTTGGGAACATTACAGGCGTTTTGCCTACCGAGGTGGTCATTATTGGCGCAGGTACGGTGGCAGAATACGCAGCCAAAACCGCATTGGCTTTTGGTGCCAACGTCAAGGTGTTTGACAATTCTATCCATCGACTCAAAAGAATACAAAAGTTGATGCCCAAGCCGATATCAACCTCTACCATTCAAGAAAAAGTGCTAAAAAAAGCTTTGCGAAGATGTGATGTGGTGATTGGAGCGATTCGTGGCGTTAATCGTTCGCCAATTGTGGTTTCTGAAGATATGGTGCAAATCATGAAAAGCAACGCTGTAGCAATTGATGTTTGTATAGATAATGGAGGCTGCATCGAAACGTCTGAACTGACAACGCATCAAAAACCTGTGTTGCGCAAACATGGTGTGGTGCATTATTGCGTACCTAATATATCGTCGAGATATTCCAAAACTTCTTCGCAAGCGATCAGTAATATATTGTCAACATATTTGATGAATATTGGCGAATATGGCGGTATTGAAGATTATATTGCGCAGGTAAAAACCATCAGGTCGGGCATTTATTTGTACAAAGGAATATTGGTGAGCAGGCAAGCAGGCGACTGGTGTGGGCTTGATAATAAAGATATCAACCTATTGCTTCTCTAAAACATCTATCTTATCTTTGCCGAAATTTATTCTTATGAAATTTTCTCAACGTTTGGCGTATTATCTTCTAGGATTGTTGATTGGTAGTACCATAGTTTTTTATTTTTGGGGTTCCAAAGAAACAGATTTTTGTTATTTGCCTAATTGCCGAACGCTCAAAGATATCCGTTCTAAGCCATTGACGATGTCGCCCGAGGCCAAAAACGCCATGGAAAACGGTTTTACCATAGATCAGCTCACTCAGTATTTGACTAATGGCGATGTAGATTTTGACAACAGTAAAAAACCAGAAGATGGCGGCAAGCTGTATCTTATCAATGCTGTTGATAGCCTGGGTAATCCGTTGCAAATACAAGTAATCAATTACAGCGAAAAAGTAAAGATAAAAAGTATAGAGTACATCAAATAATTACTCTTCTGTTTTTACTGGCGCAGGTTTCACAATTTTTTTCTTGATAATATCTGTTTTCGGTTTTTTGTAAATCATTAACCCAAACATCATTACCAATGCGGTAAGTATGATGATTTGGATGATAAGCGATTTGCCTACAAAATCAGTCTGTTGTGATACGGGTATAGACAAAAACAGCAAAATAGTAATTAATCCGCGTGGTCCCAAAAATCCGAGAGGCATAACAGGTATTCTAAACAATGCCAAAACGATAAATCGCAGCACAAATATACTGGCGGTGATGGCAATGGCGTGGATGATAGTGTCTTGATTGAGTAAGTCGCCCAGGTCAATCAAAAATCCAAAAAGTATAAAGAACAAAGCACGGGTGAGAAAAGCCAGCTCGGTAGTTATTTCGCGAAATTTATGCACGTCTTTACTGAAATTGATTGGATGAAAACGTTGGATAAATTTGTATCGCCTCAACTCATCAATATTACCGATAAACAAACCAAATATCATGATGAATATCAGTGCCGGAAGATGAAAAACTTTTGAAATAGCATAAATCAAAACCACAATGATAATCATCGGCACAAACTTTACGTGGTGTTTGATTTCGTTCAAAAAACCTGCCAAGAGTAAAGTAGCCACAAACGAGATGGCCAATATCATGATCATTTCGAGCGAAAAAGCACCAAATGTTTTGCTGTCAAAACTTGCATTGAGACTGATAAAATTGAAAAAAATCACGCCAAAAATATCTGATAAACTACTTTCGTAAGTGATAAAATCTTTTTGTTCTTTGGGTAAATTGGCCGCACTAGGTATAGCAATTGCACTGCTGATAATCGCCAAAGGTATGGCGTTGGTTAGCGCGATTTTCATCGGTACATCGTGGTAATAATAAAGGTAGTAACCAAAGCCAAAACTAAGTAACAACATCGGTATCAATGAGATTAGAACTGAGTTTAATATCAATTTTGATTTAGATTTGTTGATTTCTAACTCTAACGAACCTTCGAGTACAATTAAAATTAGCCCAATCGTACCAAGAATAGGTAAAACCGAACTCAAATCTGGGATTTTGAGATACAAGTTTTCTGTCAATAATTTTACTGAAAGCCCAAGAGTGAGCAACAACATTACTGACGGTATTTTTGTCTTTGATGCCGATACATCAAAGATATAAGCAAGTAAAACGAGTACGGAAAGTGTAATGATGATTACGGCTGTCATCTATTTGATGTCTTTGTTTGAGTTATCTATATGGCTCAAATATACAGCTATTTCGTAAAATACCAAGAACAGCTACAGTAAACTACCGTTTGTAAGTAGTAAATGCTGACGTAAAAAGCCAAAAAATCAATCAAAAACTCCCTTCAAAATGTATCTCATAATCACGAAAAAAGTTTAACTTTGTAGTTTACAATAACGCAACGTTAAACATTAGCAAATAATGATTTATTTCTTTGAAAATGCTTCTCAAAAACTTTATGCTGTAGAAGCTCAACAAGATTTTTCGTCTGAAAACATAACCAAGTTGGCCTGGCTTTTTGGCAACGCAAAACAACTGCAAGTAACAACCATCGACAGTCAGTATGTAGGGCCAAGAGCCGCTATGATTACACCTTGGAGCACCAATGCAGTAGAGATTACCCAAAATATGGGGATTACAGGTATCAGTCGAATAGAAGAGTTTGAAAAATATGATGATCAACAAACCATTGATCCGATGATTAATCAAATTTATACTCAGCTCAACCAAGATATTTTTACTGTTGATATCAAGCCCGAAGCTATTCAAGATATAGATGATATTGCTCAGTACAACATCCAAGAAGGTTTGTCGTTGAGTGATGACGAAGTGGAATATTTAGAAAATTTGAGCCAAAAAATAGGTAGAAAATTAACAGATTCTGAAGTTTTTGGTTTTTCTCAAGTAAATTCTGAACACTGCCGACACAAAATTTTTAACGGTACTTTTGTCATCGATGGTGAAGAAATGCCAAGCTCACTGTTCAAATTGATTAAAAAAACTTCAGAAACCAACCCGAACGATATCGTATCGGCGTATTCTGATAACGTTGCTTTTATACAAGGACCACAATTGGTGCAATTCGCGCCAAAATCTGCAGATAAACCTGATTATTATTTCGAAGAAGGATTTGAGTCAGTCATATCAATCAAAGCAGAAACACATAACTTCCCAACCACAGTAGAGCCTTTTAGCGGCGCAGCTACCGGATCGGGCGGAGAAATCAGAGACCGATTGGCTGGCGGACAAGGTGCATTGCCATTGGCTGGTACCGCTGTTTACATGACGTCATATTCTCGCTTGGCGGATGATAGAAATTGGGAAAAAGGCATGGACGAAAGACCGTGGCTTTACCAAACACCGATGGATATTTTGATCAAAGCCTCAAACGGCGCATCTGATTTTGGTAACAAATTTGGACAACCACTTATTGCAGGGTCAGTATTCACTTTTGAACACGAAGAGCAAGAGATAAAAATTGGTTATGATAAGGTAATTATGCTTGCTGGAGGTGTAGGTTATGGCAAAAAAAGTCAGGCCTTGAAAAAAACACCTCAAGGTGGAGACCAAATTGTAATTTTGGGTGGCGAAAATTACCGTATCGGTATGGGCGGTGCTGCGGTATCGTCGGCAGATACTGGTGCTATGGGTAGCGGCATAGAGCTCAATGCTATTCAACGTTCAAACCCAGAAATGCAAAAAAGGGTGGCCAATGCTATACGTGGTATGGTAGAGGCACAAGAAAACCCAATCGTGTCTATCCATGACCACGGTGCAGGCGGGCATCTCAACTGCTTGTCTGAGCTCGTAGAAGATACTGGCGGCTTGATTGATTTAGATAAACTCCCTGTAGGTGACCCAACTTTGTCTGATAAAGAAATTATCGGTAACGAATCGCAAGAAAGAATGGGCTTGGTGATTAGCGAAGCCAATGTAAATATGCTCGAAAGAGTAGCTGAGAGAGAGCGCGCACCAATGTATGTAGTGGGCGAGGTGACCAACGACCATCGATTTACTTTTAGATCAAAAACTAATGGGGTTTCTCCTATGGATTTTGACCTCGAAGATATGTTTGGGTCTTCTCCTAAAACAATTATGGACGATCAAACGGTTGATTATCAGTACGAAAAATTATCTTATGATGTCAACGAACTAGGGATGTATTTGCGTAATGTATTACAGCTCGAGTCAGTAGCAAGTAAAGATTGGTTGACCAATAAAGTAGACCGATCGGTAGGCGGAAAAGTAGCCAAACAACAATGTGTAGGTGCTTTGCAATTGCCATTGAACAATGTAGGTGTGATGGCGCTAGATTACAAAGGCAAAGAAGGTGTAGCAACAACCATTGGTCACTCACCATTGACAGCATTGGTAGACCCTGTGGCTGGTTCTCGCAATGCCATTGGAGAGTCGCTGTCAAACATGATTTTTGCGCCTATCAAAAATGGATTGGCTGGCGTATCGCTTTCTGCCAACTGGATGTGGCCTTGTAACAACCCAGGCGAAGATGCAAGATTGTATCAAGCGGTGCAAGGTTGTTCTGATTTTGCTATCGAACTAGGTATCAACATCCCTACCGGAAAAGATTCGTTGTCGATGAAACAAAAATATCCAGACGGCAAAAATGTATTGTCGCCTGGTACAGTAATTATCTCGGCTGCTGGTAATTGTGTAGATGTAACTAAGGTTGTAGAACCAGTACTCAAAAAAACAGCGGGGTCTATTTATTATATCAATTTATCGCAAGATAGTTTCAAGTTGGGCGGATCGGCATTTGCTCAAATCCTTAACAAAATAGGGGATGAGGTGCCTACTATCACAGATGCTGCTTATTTCAAAAATGCTTTTGATAGTATCCAACAATTGATACTCGAAGACGAAATCGCTGCTGGACATGACGTAGGCTCGGGCGGATTGATTACTACTTTGCTCGAAATGTGTTTTTCGGGATACAACTTAGACGCCAATATCGATTTGACCATGTTGGCAGAGAGAGACATCATCAAAGCATTGTTTAACGAGAATATTGCTGTGGTGTTACAGGCCAAAAATGATGAGACATTCGAACAAAAATTGACAGAAAAGCAAGTACAATTTGTCAAAATTGGTGTACCGTCAGAAGGGCAAGAGTTTATCATCAAACACTATGATGAACAATACAATTTTGGACTTGGCGAATTGAGAGATGTTTGGTTTAAAACATCATACTTGTTAGACAAAAAACAATCCAAAAACGGTATGGCTGACGAACGTTTTAGTCATTACAAATATCAACCATTGAAGTTCCAATTCCCTGAACATTTTACAGGAATCCTTCCGGATAATACCAATCAAACCAATCGACCAAAAGCGGCAATTATTCGTGAAAAAGGTTCGAACTCAGAACGCGAAATGGCGCATGCGATGTACTTGGCAGGTTTTGACGTAAAAGATGTTCACATGACCGATTTGATTACAGGACGTGAAACTTTAGAAGACATACAGTTTATTGGCGCAGTTGGTGGGTTTTCAAACTCAGATGTTTTGGGCTCTGCCAAAGGATGGGCAGGAGCGTTTATGTACAACGAGAAAGCCAAAAACGCTTTGAAAAACTTCTTTGCCAGACCAGATACTTTGTCTGTGGGTATATGTAATGGATGTCAGTTGTTTATGGAGTTGGAGTTGATTAACCCTGAGCACGATGTACACGGCAAAATGACCTATAATGTGTCGCAAAAACACGAGTCTAACTTTGTGTCTGTAGAAGTAAAAGAAAACAACTCTGTGATGTTGTCTAGCCTTGCAGGATCTACCTTGGGTGTATGGATATCTCATGGAGAAGGTAAATTTAGTTTACCAAAAACAGAAAATGAATACAATATTGTAGCCAAATATGCTTATGACAAATATCCGGGTAACCCTAACGGATCTGATTACAACACAGCCATGATGTGTGATAAGTCGGGCAGACATTTGGTGACAATGCCGCATATAGAACGCTCTATTTTTCAATGGAATTGGGCAAACTATCCTGATAGAAAAGATGAGGTAAGCCCATGGTTAGAGGCGTTTATCAATGCAAAAGAATGGATATTAACTAAAAATAAATAATTATGAAAAAAATCGTTTTTACCTTAATGATGTTGGCCGGAATGGGGCTAACTAGTGCGCAAGCACAAGAGAACGGACAAGGATTGTCTGAAAACGCAATCGGTCTAAAATTCAGTTCGTCTAATATTTCGGGGGCAGAAGTTACATACCAACGCTTGCTAAATAGTACCAATCGTTTAGAGTTAAACCTTGGCTTTGCCAATGGTAAACACACCAGCGCTTTCAAAGTTACTGGTTTGTATGAATGGGTTTACTCTATAGAAAATGGTTTTTACTGGTTTGTAGGTGCCGGTGGTAGTCTTGGGTCTTGGAGTTATAAAGACGGAGATTACAAAGATGATGGTGCTATTGTAGCCTTGTCGGGTATTGCTGGGGTCGAATATCACCTCAAGCCAGCACCGTTCCAATTCTTTTTGGATTTGAAGCCTAATGTGTACATTACCGATTATCACGATTATAACAATATCAACCTAGAAGTAGGTATCGGAGCGAGATATAAGTTCTAAGCTTTTGAAAGACTAAAAAACCTGTAAGAATAGTTACTTACAGGTTTTTTTATGCTTGATTGTGAAGGTGGGTTATTCCTCTACTTTAAAATCTTCAATAGCTTTTTCGAGGGTTTTCCAATCGTAAATCTGAAAAACTTTTCCGTTGCTCATGGCCACAAAAAAACCTTTGGCGAAGTCGTTACCAAAATTATAATTAACAGCGTCTGCGCCATCACATTCGATAGTCGAAACCGGAATTTTAGCAATGAGTTTGTGCTCATTAGCATTCTCGGTACTGCCTTCTCTTTTGTACACCAAAAAGTTATTGGCTTGCTGGTCAGACACCAAAATGTATCCAGTAGTCATATCGGTTTTGTAAATTGCAATTCCTTCATGGTCACGCTTGGCATCTTCTTGTGCAAAAAACGCAAGTTCTTCATTGCCTTTTGCTGGGTCGGCGTAGTATTTGCGTACACCAGCTGTCTCGTCAGAATAATATATATAGCCCAATTCGCTATCTACAGCAATGGCTTCGATTTCTTTTTTACCAGAATAATTACCAAATTTTCTTACCAATTTTCCGGTCAAGTAACCATTTTCTGCGACCAACTCATATTGATAAAGATATTCGCCAGATTTTCCTTCTTTTCTACCTACAATCATGTAATATTTTGCGTCTTCAGGATTTCTGTAAGTAGCGATACCCATTGGCGAACGCTTGTCATCATCTGTAAAAACTTCGATGCCGCCATTGTCTATCGGATTTAGATCGGGTAGGCTATAAATACGCACTTTTTTTGATTCGCGCTCAGTCACTACAGCAATATCTATTGGTTTGCCATTCATATTCACGCTATAGGCAACGTCAACATTGTTGGGTCTGTTTAATGGGTAAACTTTGTTTACAATTTCGCCTTTGAGATTATAGGCATACAATCCTCCAGTGTTTTCTTGTTTATCGGTACCCAAAATCAAAGAATTTTGAGGGTCGCGACCGTTTACCCAAATGGCAGGATCGTCTGTATCGTTGGGTGTTGCTTGAGTGGTAACGGTTGGTTGTATAGCATTGTCAGCTACGCTGGCCAATTTGTCTCCGCAGCTTACTAGCATCAATGCGCTGGCCAATATAAATAGTTGTTTCATTGTTTGGTTATTTTAGATTCAAAAGTAACTTCATAATCATTTTTGTTAGACTTTATCACATACACATTCAAGGCATCGTTAGTGACGCTAAAGGCCATAAAACCTGGTACCGACTCTGCATAGAGTGTTCCTTCGGTGGTGCCTGTAGGGCGGAGCTCACTGCCTGCACCCGACAAATATTGTGTAAAATAATCTTGGTCTTTCTTGATGATTTGCAAATCATGTTCGTGTCCACAAATATAAGCATCTACTTTGTATTGGTTAAAAATAGGTGCAAATACATTTCTGATTTCGATAGTTTCTGTACTGGTTTTACGTTTTCCGCCAGAGTAGAGTGGATGATGTCCTACCACGATTTTCCAAACAATTTTTGGGTCGTTGTTTTGCAATTTTTCTTTCAACCACACCAATTGTGCTTGGGTATCTTGTTGGTTAATCCCCAAATATTTTTCTGGATTTTGTTGATATTTTGTGACAAACGGATTGGTATCAATCACCAATAATTGTAAAAACTGATTGTCATCAATCTCGATAAGCTTTTCAAAATATGGGCTAGGCATTTCCCAGCGTCTTGATACATTGGTATAATCAATTTGTGCTTGTGCGTTGCCTTCATAATCGTGATTACCCAAGGCCACATACCATGGTTCGTGCAATAAATGATGTGTGTAGATGGTTTCAAACGACGATATCCATTGATAATCTTGTGTGCTTTGTACTCCGTTTGGATAAAAATTGTCTCCTACCGATACGGTAAATGTAAGATCGATAGCCTCGGCGACTGCGCCCATATCTCGGGCTACGTCTTTTTGGGTAAAATGTCCGTGACGGCCAAAGTCTCCAATGGCCAAAAATGATACTCCGTCTTTTGGGGCAGTTACTTTTTTAGCAAAATTTGAGTCAGGTGTTGCCTGACTCAAACTGTTGAAATATGAAAAAAGTATTAAAAAAAAATATTGATAAAAATCTTGGTGATTGTTGCATTATAAATCAAATTTTAATCCTAAAACATATCTTGGTTGGTAATACTCTAGCTGTTTCATACGGCTAGAAACACCTTGGTAATATCTTAGCGGTTGGTTGGTTAGATTATTCGCTTCTGCAAAAATTCTGAATTGTGGTGTGATTTTGTATGAAGCATTAAAATCTAAGAAAAACTGTTTGTCATAGTAAGCATCTTCAAATTCGTTTCCGCCGATTTCGTCCAAATAATCAGAAGTGAAATTGGCAGATAATCTAGCAGAAAACTTATCGTTCTCCCAAGACAATGAACCATTGATCATGTGTGGGGCGGTGCGTGGTAAACCTAGATCGTCACGTACATCACCGTCTTCGTTGGTGATGCCTTTGGCTTTCGAATCTGTAAAAGTATAGTTGGCAAACACATTAAAGTTGCTCAAAAATCCTGGTAAAAAGTCTAATTTTTTCTGAATAGCTATTTCAAAACCATATACGTCAACACTTTCTCCGTTGCGAGACTGTGTGAAATCCCAGTTTTCACCATCCGGAATAGGGTTGCTGATGCCAGAAAAATTGTTGGTAAAATCTTGGGTATTAAACTGCCCGTTGCGGTAAGTGTAAATAAAGTCGTTTAGTTTTTTGTAAAACACACCTGCAGAGATAATACCGATGTTTTCAAAATAATTTTCTACCATCAAATCGATATTTGTTGCAGTTGTCGGTTTGAGGTTTGGATTACCTGCACTGATTTCAGAATCTTCTACCGATACATTTACAAAAGGTGCCAATTGGTAATAATTAGGTCTTGCCAATCCTGTAGTGATGGCTCCACGAAGAATAAAATCTTCTGTAAAATTGTGTTTTACGGTAATACTTGGCAAAATGTTGGTGTAGCTGTTTGAGGTTTCTAGTTTACCTACAAGTTGTTCTTCTTCCAACACGT